>NZ_DASQNA010000005.1 GCF_035645195.1 Paenibacillus sp.
GGCTATTCGCCGCAGGCGGTCCCCGCTCGCGCCCATTAGGCGCAGTTTTGCGGCTATTCGCCGCAGGCGGACCCCGCTCGCGCCCATTTGGCGCAGTTTTGCGGCTATTCGCCGCAGGCGGTCCCCGCTCGCGCCCATTAGGCGCAGTTTTGCGGCTATTCGCCGCAGGCGGACCCCGCTCGCACCCATTAGGCGCAGTTTTGCGGCTATTCGCCGCTGCCGGACCCCCTGTTACTTATGCAGCTCCTCTTACGGCACCGGCAGCTCCTGGCCCGCCGCGGCGGAACGCTCTGTCGTCTCGATCACCGCGATATTGCGCAGCGCCTGCTCCGGCTTCACCATCAACTCCGCGCCGCGGTACAAATGATCCGCCAAGTTCGCGTAGCACAGCGCGCTCCATGACGGGTTTGGCCAAAACCTGAACGATATGACTATTTTTCATGAACATTCGCACCTCTTGACACGGAACCATTTGGTTTCGTATTATACCATTATGTAACCATTAGGTTTCATAATAAATCGCTGAAAGGATACATTCGCATGCCATTGCAAGATATTCGTAAAACCGCCGTTTTCAAAGCCCCTATCGAGAAAGTTTGGAACGCGGTGTCTACCTCTGAAGGAATTTCCGCTTGGTTTATGCCGAATGATTTGAAGCCCGAGCCAGGATATGAGTTTACGATTCAATCGCCGTTCGGCCCTTCCCCTTGTAAAGTGCTGGAGGTCGACCCTCCTCATCGTCTCGTGTTCGCTTGGGATCGAGACGGCTGGATGGTTACGATCGAGCTTCAAGAACGAGGCGAAGAGACGGAATTCACGCTGACCCACTCCGGCTGGGGCGATCCCGACGAAGTCGTCGCGCCGGCGAACGAGAAGCGTTCCGTCATCCGCGACCGGATGAGCGGCGGCTGGGAGTCGATCGTGAACGAAAGGCTGCGGAAAGTGGTCGAAGGCTGATGCCGGCGGCGCGCAAACACGATGTGTTTCAAGCGGTCGCGGATCCGACGCGGCGGCGAATTTTGCAGCTTCTCGCTCACGGCGAACTGCCGGTAACGGTCATCAGCAGCCATTTCCCGATGAGCCGAACGGCGGTGTCCAAGCATTTACGCATTTTATCGGAGTCCGAGCTGGTCGGAATGGTGAAGGCGGGGCGGGAGAAACGATACCGTCTCCATCCGGAGGCGTTTCTGGAGCTGAAGGATTGGCTTGCGTATTTCGACCGGTTTTGGGACAACAAAATTTCGATGCTGCGCCATCTCGTGGAAAAAGAAGATGAATAACCGAAGCGGGCCGCCGAAGGGCGGTCTCTTTTCTTTAGTGGAACCTTGACAATAGGGGAACGTTTGTTCTATTATTAACTCATGGGAACAAACGTTCTAATCGAGGTGAACACATCATGACGAACCGAAGCGACACGGCCAAACCTCAGTTCAAATACGTCCCTTGCGAATGCTGCGAGTACCCCGTGGCCGTCCCCGCCGACGCCGCCGCGGCAGTTTGCATCGCCTGCCCGCAGTGCGGGCATCGAAGCTGCTCGTAACATCACACAGCGCGGGGGTTATAGGGCGAACTCCGCAAATAAATTCGCGGCCCCGACAAGCGAGCAAGCCAGACCGCCGAAACGCGTGCTCCAGAGATACAGCGCGGAAGGCTCCGTCCCGTCTCTCGACGTCCACTGCTCGGTCAGCCTCCAGAATAGCGGCGCCTTGAACAGCATCAACATTCCTGCGACGATTAAAAATATACCCATTAATATCATGTCATTGCACCTTTCCAGTAGAACGGCCATCGACTCAAAGGGAGCGATCATCCGTTAGGGTGTTCGACTTGCGAGGCAAAATTAGGCGCTCGTTACCGGAGCGACGCGCGGCGACTCAAACCTTCTTTCGCCGCCCGACTGCCCATGCGACGGCGGCCGACAACAACGCGCCTCCCGCCAGCGCCGCGAAGATCCCCCAACGGGAGCCGCCGGCGTTCGCGGGCTGCTCCCCCGCCGACGGCCGCGACGGGACGGACGCTCGTCCCGCTCCGGCCGGCTCGACGATCTCGAGCGCCGGGCCGAGTTCCGCCGTCAACGCGGCGCTCGACTCCAGCGGAGCCGTCCTCGTGCACAGCCCGGTTTCCAACCGCTCCAACGGACCGGTTGCGAACACGATATACTCCCGGCCGACTTCGAAGTCTTCGTATCCGCAGCTCGCGCCGCTCACCGCGGTCCGGACGATGACCTGCTTCGTGCGAACGCCTTTCCATGACGCGTCCACCTCGAACGCAACCCGCATCGGATCCGCGCTGGAGCGCATCTTCCCGCCGACTTCCGCTTCGATCTCGACGACTTCGCCAGCGAATATGGCGGTCTGCCGCTCGCGATCCTCCGCCAGCGGAGGCGGCTCCGCGCAAGAGCATGCCGCCGCCTGCGGCGGCGCGAACGTTAGCCCCGCCGCCATAACCAACCCGACGAGACACAGCGCCGGTTTATTCATCGTCCCCTCACCTCTTCGTCTTTCAGACGAAGGCGGCGTTACCGTGGTTGCGGACGATCGCGCCCGCGGCGTAAAGCCGCGCCCCTACGAAGCGGCTTGTGCGGCATGCAGCCCGAACGTACACTCTAAGCGGTATCTCGGTTCGAGCCGCGCAGGAGCTTCTGCGCCGTCTTGGATTTCCGTATGCTTCTGCCGCTCAACATAAACCATAAAATAATCCACGACACGGAATTGATTCCGAAGATGAGCCAAAACGCGCTCCACAAAAACCACGGCGTATTCAAAACATACTCATAGATCCAAGTCTCGAAAAAGTTCATGCGACTGCCCCCGATCGGCTTCGATATTTGTCATGGTGCGCCTCGACCTGTTCCGTTATTCCATTCAAGGATAAGATCGCCCGCCGTTGGAAATACCATCCTTATTACGTAGAACCGGGTGAAGACTTCATGAATGCCAACGCGAACGCGGCCTGCCCTCTACCGTTCCTGACAGATCTGAAGTCCAATGTGGATACGGTGTCCCGCATGCTGGGATACAGCGCCGATCTCCAGAAGCGCTCTTTCGCGATTCGTTTCGGAACGGATACGATTCTTGGCAGCTGTCTAAGCATCGACGGACTCGCCGATTCCGTCTCCGTGCAAGCCGTGCTGAAATCCTTGCTTTACTCGAACGAGGAGAAGATGGCTTCCTTCCTCCCTTCGGCCGAGCTGCTGCCGGCGATTCGCGAACAGGTGCTTATTCATCACGAAGTTACCGAAATGTTCGATTTGGAAAGCGCTCTTAGCGGATTGCTCTCCGGAGACTCGCTGCTGCTGTTCGACGGGATCGACAAAGCGCTGCTCGTCCCGACCAAAGGGTGGAGTCAACGCACCGTCGGCGAGCCGTCGACGGAAAGCGTCGTGCGCGGCCCCCGCGACGGCTTCACGGAAAACATTCGCGTCAACACGGCAAGCGTCCGGCGGCGGATCAAGCACCCCGCATTCCGGCTGATCTCCTTGGAGGTCGGAGTCCGAACGAACACCGTCGTGGAAATTGGATATATCGAAGGCATCGTCAAAGAAGGTCTCGTCGACGAAGTCGTACGGCGAATTCGAAAAATCCAAATCGATGGCGTTCTAGAGAGCGGATATATCGAGGAAATGATTAACGATTCGCCCTTTTCCCCTTTCAGCACGATTCAAAATACGGAACGGCCGGACAAGGTGGCAGCCGCTCTGCTGGAGGGCAGAGTGGCTATATTTGTGGACAATACCCCGTTCGTGCTGACGGCGCCCACGTATTTTTGGGAATTTTTGCAGGCGTCCGACGATTACTATAACCGGTTTTGGGCGGGATCGTTTTACCGGTCGGTCCGATACGTCGCGTTCATCATCAGCTTGGTGCTGCCGTCGATGTACGTCATGCTGCTTACGTTTCATCAGGAAATGATCCCGACCCAACTGATCCTTACCATCGCTTCGGGCCGGGAGGTCGTGCCGTTCCCCGTACTGCTGGAAGCGCTCATTATGGAAATCGCGTTCGAACTCATGCGGGAGGCCGGTCTGCGCATGCCGAAGCCGATCGGGCAAGCCGTAAGCATCGTCGGATCGTTGATTATCGGCCAAGCCGCCGTGCAGGCGGGCCTCGTGTCGCCCTCGATGGTCATTATCGTAGCGGTCACCGGGATTGCTTCCTTCGTCATTCCGAATTACGGCGCTTCCTTCGCGATCCGCGTCCTGCGCTTCCCGCTCCTGATCGCCTCGGGGGCGTTCGGCTTGCTCGGATTTGCGACCGTATTCTTCATGATCGTCATTCATGCGCTATCGATCCGTTCCTTCGGGGAAAGCTATTTCGCGCCGATGACGCCGTTCAAAGCGGGAGATCAGAAGGACGTCATGTTCCGCCCGCCGTGGTGGAGCATGAAGAAGCGCCCGGAAATGGCTCAAGACTCGCGCCGCGAAGGCCCCGGCTATCCTCATCCCCCTCGGGAGGGGCAGGGCGATGAATGAGGGGGACGGCCATGACACGGACGAACCGTTTGCTGTATTGCTTCCTGCTGCTCTTTCTGCTGCCGGGCTGCGTCACCATGTCGCCGCAAATCAACGACCTCGCCATCGTGACGGCGGTAGGCATCGATCTCGGCGACGAGCCCGGAGAGGTGCGGGTGACGGCGCAAATCGTCCGCGCCGCGGACGCGCGCGGGCAGACCGGGGCTCCGTCCGGGGGCATCGGTCAGCCGATTCATTCGATCGCGGCCGAAGGCCGGACCATCTTCGAAGCGATTCGCAATATGGCTCGCTTCTCGACGCGCAGAATTTATTGGGCGCACAACTTCGTCATCGTGATGAACGACGAGTACGCGAAGCAAGGCATCACGGACATGATCGACTTCTTCACGAGAAACCACCAACTGCGAATGCGCACGTGGGTGCTGGTGACGCCGGACCCGGCCAGCCAAGTCGTGTCCACGATTACCGGACTCGAAGTCATTCCCGGAGAAGGGATCGACAAGCTGTTCCGATACAACCGCATCGTGGCCGAGGCGCCGCGAACCAACATGATGCGGCTCCAAGAGTCGTTCCTCAGCGAAAGTACGCACCCGGTTATCGCCAAGGCCGAGCTGAAAGGCCGCGGCATTCCGAACAAGCACCCCGAGCGGCTCGGGGCGATCGATCAGGTGGAGCTTTCCGGAACGGCCGTGTTTCGAGGAGACCGGTTCATCGGGTATTTGTCGCCGACGACGTCCCGCTCGCTGCTGTATTTTATCGAAAAAGTCGACTCGGCGATTTACACCCTTCCTTGCCCAGTGGCATCATCGGGCAATAACAATGCGTTCGCTTCGTTCGAAATGGTAGGAAACCGCTTCTCCGTCAACCCGGCGATGGAAAACGGAAAGCCCTCCTTCCGAGTCCGATTGTCCGCCGATGTCAACTTCGTCGAAACCGGCTGCAGAATTCCAATGCAGCGAATGAAACCGATGCTGGAGGACCAACTCGAGGAACAAATCGAGAGCGAGTTTCGCGAGTTTTACCGCGCGATGCAGGAGGAATATAAAGTAGACGCGATGAAGCTGGGGGAGGTCGTGCACAACCGGTATCCCGCGCAGTGGAACGACATCAAGCACCGATGGACGGATCTGTTCCCTACGTTGGACATCCAGACGCAGGTCGATGTGAATATCCGAAGCACCGTATTGAAAGTGAAAGCGCCGATATCCGAAAAGAGGGAAACCGAATGAGAGTACAAATTACGAACGGCATGTTCATGGTGCTGATCGTGAATATGATTTACGCCAAGGCGATCGGCGTGACGCAAAGCATGATGGTCGGGGAAGCCGGCTCCGCCATTTGGCTGTCCACGTCCTTCGCCACGCTGCAGGGGCTCGCGATCATGTTTGTTACGGTGCTTGCCGCCCGCCATGCCCCCCGGCGGGATGTCATGGATCAGGCGTCGCATCTGCTCGGTTCGTGGGCCGGAAAACTGTTAGGGATCGTGTTCTTCGTTTTTTTCCTGGGGGCTTACGGAGGATTCATGGTGACGTTCGTGTACCATCTCATGGATTACTTCTTGCCCGATACGCCTACCTATATTTTTATTCTCGCCGCGTTAATCGTCGGACTGTTCGGCGCGTATCACGGCATCGAGGTGATGGGCCGCATGGCGTACGTGGGCATCGCCGCGATCATCGCCTTGAACATCCTTATCATGATCGGATCGGTATTCGACCTTGATATCCGCAACATCATGCCCCTATTTGAGGAAGGGGTGCTCCGGACCGTGCTCGCCAGCAGGCACAGCGATACCGATTGGGCCGTGGCGACCATGATGGCGGCGATCATCCTGCCGACCGTGAAGCGTCCGGATCGATGGGCGTCTTCCGGCTGCGCCGGCATTTTGTTCGGGTGGGTATTCACCGTCATTTGGCCGATATTGGAGAGCGGCGTATTGTCCGCGGCGGTCGTGCAGCAATATTTCGTAGCCTGCATGCAGCTGGCGAGAAGCGCCCATCTGGGCTACTTCATACAGCGATACGAAATGATCATGGTCGCCTTCTTCTCCATATCGTCGCTGATCCAAATCATGATGGGGTTGTTCTGCGCCGCCCATTCGCTTTCGAAAACGTTCGGGCTCAAAGATTACCGCCCAATGCTCATTCCCGCGGGGCTCGCGTTGGGCGCGAGCGGATATTGGACGGTCGCCGACCATATGCGCGCCCATTCGTTAATGCATGAAGTATGGCCGTGGGTGGCGCTGCCGATCGCCTTCGCGATGCCGTTCTTGATGTGGGGGCTGAACGTCGTATTCAAAAAGAAAGGAACCTCCGGCCATTCCAGCGTCGGTTCCGCAAATTAACCGGCTATCGGTCGCTGATGTAAAGCAGGACAGTGTACAGCGCGGCGCCGAGAAAGAACGCCCCCACGTTGCTTCGCTCTTGATGAGGCAGTTCCTCTTTCATCACATTGACGAGAAGGGCGCCGGAGAGAAAGGCGAACAGCAGCGAGACGACGAACTCCGGCAGGTCCAGCAGCCGCCCGAGTCCCCAGCCGGACAGTACGGCGACCGCGAGCAGCCAGCGTCCATAGGCGTCGTATTGGTCCCGATGATGTTCATGCAGCACATGATCGTTCACGAAAAAGTGAAGCGCCATCGCGAAAGAAAACAAAGCCAGATTCCATTCGTCCTTCTGCTGCAGGCGGTGGACAAGCAAATAACCGATCAACGCGTTGTAGAGGGCGAACGAGCCGGTATGAATCCAGAAGATGCGAGCTCCCGATAACCGCGCGAAACCGCCCTTGCCGGAACGGTTGCCTTTGGCCGCGCGTTCCATGCCGTAGTACAACAGCAGCCCGGCCATGGACGCCAAATATGCATCGTTTTCTAGAAACTTCAGCCAAGGCAGGTCGCTCTTTTCGAGCTTGGACTGGTGATGCGACAGCTCGGGCAGGATGTGCACGAACACGTAAGCGACGGCGACGCCGCCGGCCCCCGACAGCAGCCAGCTTCGTTCCATCCAACTGTTCAATCGTTCCCATTTCGCAAGAAAATGGACAACGGCGAGTGCGCAAGCGCATCCGAACGTCAGCCAAACATCCATAGAAAACCGTTATCCCCTTCCGTAACGTTGGCGCGTACGTTACGGAGTATTGACCGCCGGGGGCGGGGAGATACGGGGCCGAACGAAAGATGCGCAAGATTACCGATCTGCGGACGGCGGCGCCGCGAACGCTTCCGGCCACGCCTCGCGAAGGTATGCGAGCCGCGCAGGCTCCTTCGGCGCCGCGTCCGGCAAGCTGCACATCAGCTCGAGATGGTTGCCGTCCGGGTCGTAAAAGTATACAGAGGCGTTCCCTTGATGCGGACGGGCGAGCGGCTCGCGGCCGCTGAGCCCCCCGAAGCCGTCCGAGGCGATGCCGCGCTCGGCCAGCCAATCGACCGCCTGTTCCATATCCGCGAAATCGATGCGGAACGCCAGATGGCGGCCGTTCGGCGGATAGCTCGCCGGTCCCCGCGTCGTGTGCGCTTCGCCGACTTCCCATAAGCCGAGCCAGCTCGCGCGCTTCTCGATCCAAAGAAACGCGACGTCTCCGTCCCGGTGCGCCAGCTCGAGACCGAGCGATTCGTAAAAGGCGATGGACCGATCCAAGTTCGACACCGGCAGATGCGCTTCGTACAGCCCTCTTAGCATGTTGCGGTCACCGCCTTCAACGCCGCCGTCAGCTTGAGGAACGTGTCGAGCGCGCGGCCGACGCGCTTGCGCATCGCTTCGTCGGCCGGGGCGTCGCCTTCGAACCGGTGACCGCCGCCGATCGAAACCCATTCGGGGCTGTTGATGCCGTGCAAGCCGCGAATGATCGCCTGCAGCTGCGTCAAGGAGCTGACGCCGACGGCGCCTCCCGCGGAGCTGACCGACAGCACCGGCTTGCCCCGGACTTCGTCCGCGCTCAAATAATCGAGCGCGTTCTTCAAGGCGCCGGATACGGAACCGTGATATTCCGGCGTCGCGAAGACGAGGCCGTCCGCCTCCCGGACGGCGGCGATCATGCGCGCGGCGTTCGGATGGACGCCGTCTTCATCCGGCGCGTACATCGGCAGCGGCGTTTCGTAAATGTCGACCAACGTTACCGCATAGCCTTGCTCTTGCAGCTTTCTTTTCATATAGCGGAGCATCTTCGTGCTTGACGCGTCCTTCCGATTGCTTCCCGATACCATGGCGATGTGCATGTTCGATCATTCCTTTTCCGATGAAGTGTAGCGTGCTTCTTGATTTCATCTTACGGGAGAATAGCGAACCGCACATCGGCAAGAAGGCCGACACGTTCGTACAACATTGGTCGTAGGACCGTCCCTGCGACCGGCTACGATTCCACGATGCCGTGCTTCACGGCGTACAGCGCCGCCTGCGTCCGATCGGCGACGCCCAGCTTGCTCAGCAGATTGCTGACATGCGTCTTGACCGTCTTCTCGGCGATATCGCAGGCCGCAGCGATTTCTTTGTTGCTGTAGCCTTTGGCGATATAGGTCAAGATTTCCGTCTCCCGCGCGGTCAGCGCATCGGGCGACGACCCGCCCCCCGAAGGCGAGGCGGGAGCGCTCGATTCCGCGGCGACGTGCGACATGAGCTGCGCGGCCGCGGCCGGATGCAGCTGCGGGAGCCCCGCGTGCGCCCCGCGAATCGCGTTCGCGATGTCGGCGGGGTCCGCGTCCTTCAGCATGTAGCCGTTCGCCCCCGCCTTGATCGCGGACAGCACGTGGTCTTGGTCCGAGAACGACGTCAAGACGATGATCTTCACGTTCGCGTCTTTCGCGCGGATGTCCCGCGTCGCTTCGATGCCGTTCTTCTCCGGCATGAACAAGTCCATCAGGATGACGTCGGGCCGCAGCGCATCCGCCCGCGCGACCGCTTCCGCGCCGTTCGCCGCTTCGCCGACGATGCGCAGATCGTCCTGCATATTCAAGAAGAAAACGAGCCCTTGCCGCACGATCGCATGATCGTCGGCGAGCAGGACTCGAATGGCGTTCGGTTGTTTCGTTCCGTTCATGTTACGCGTCCCCTCCTTCTTCGGGCAGCGGCAGCGGCAGCCGCACGTTCACGTCGGTGCCGAATCCGGGCCGGCTGACGACGGTCACCGTGCCGCCGACGGTTTCGGCCCGCTCGCGCATCGTCGTCATGCCGAAGCCGAACCCGCCGTGCGATCCGCCTTCCGACGCCGCGATGCCGCCGCCCCGGTCGGACACCGTCATTAACACCGCGCCGGGCTCGAAGGAGAGTGCGATCGCGGCGCGATCGACGCCGGCGTGTTTCCTTACGTTATTGAGCGCTTCCTGCCCGATGCGCCACAGCGCCAGCTCGACCCGCTCGGGCATGCGCCGCAGCTCGCCGGCGTCGCATGCGACGGCGAGGCCGATCGACGCCCCGTACCGAATCAGGCCTGTCAACAGCCCTTCCTCGAGGCCGGCGGGCCGAAGCTGACGGATCATGCCGCGCATTTCGGTCAGCGCCTCCCGCGACAATCGGCCGATTTCGGCCGCGGCCCGCCGTACGCCGTCGGGCGCGTCCCGCATAGCGGACTCGAGCCCCCGCGCGTGCAGCTGCAGCGAGAACAGCATCTGCGAGACCGAATCGTGCAGGTCGCGCGCGATGCGGTTGCGCTCCTCCCATCGGGCGATCGCCTTGCCTTGCTCCTGCAGGCGCGCATTCTCGTACGTCAACGCCGCATGCGCCGACAGCGCCTCGAGCGCTTCGGCGTCGACGGCGTCGAAGCCCGCCCCCGCGCCCGCCGCGAGAATGCCGATCGGCCGCCCCTGCAGCAAGATCGGCACGGCGGCGCCGGCCGGATCTCCGTCCGTCGCGAGCAGCGCCTTCCCTTCCTTCGCCTCGAAGCGAATCGACTGCAGCGTCCGAAGCAGCTCGTCGACGGCGTTGCAGGCCGGCACCGGCGGACGGCCGACCGGCACGTGCAGCCGCCCGCGATCGTACGTCGCATGCAGCTGGATGCCCGTCATCTCCTTCATCCAGAGCGCCGCATGCGGCCAGCCGAGCGTCTCGCCCGCGACCCGCACGATGTCGGCCGCGACCCGCTCCGGCGCGCTGGAGGCGCGCAGCTCCCGAGCCGCTTCGCCGAGCCGCATGAACAGCTCCGCCCGCTTCCGCTCCTGCGCGTACAGCCGAATGCGATGCGCCGCCGTGCCGATTTGCAGCGCGACGGATTGCAGCAGCGCGAGCTCGTCTTCGGTGAACGCCATTTTGCCCGGAGCGCCGACGTTCAGAATGCCGAACAAATCGTCGCCGGCGCGCAGCGGAATCGTCGCATGATGCGTCAGTCCGGCCGTATCCCCCGTCTTCAGCTCCACCGCGTCTTCGATCCGCTTGCAGTTCAGAATATTCACGGCCCGCTGCAGCCGCCCGTCGTGGAACCGGTCCACGCACCAGCACGAGCCCTCCCGCATCGGCCGTCCGCCGTCCCGCGACAGCGCCGGAGGCAATTGAGCGGACGCCGCGCAATGCTGCTCGTCCCTTCGCTTCGGATCGATCAAAAACACCCAGCCCGTCGTCAGGCCCGTCAGCTCCAGCAGCTTGTCGAGCACGACGGCGAGCATGTGTTCCATATCGTAGGTGCCGTTGATCGTTTCGGCAATTTCGCGAAGCAGCTCCGCCTCGTTCACCCGCGCATTCTCCTTCATTCGCACCGTCCCTCTCCGGCCTAGCGTCCGCAACGTATCGATCGATAGATTGCTAGTTTATTCCTACTGTACAAGAATCGGCGGTTTCCCGCCAGTCTACTCGACCGAAGCCGTCCGATCCCGTTCCGCAAGCAAGCACTCCGCGCAAAACCGCTTGCCCCCGAACCATCTCCACCCGAGCCGCGTCACCGCCCGCAGCCGTTCGTTCTCCTGCCGTTGCCGCATCTCGAACACATAAACGTCCAGCATCGTTCCTCTCCCTTTCGCTTCGTCTCTCTGGTTTCCAGTGTACGCGCTCGACCGGCGGGACGCGTCGGCAGGAAGGCGGAGCGGCCGCTCCGTCATTGGTCGTAAGACCGCAGGTAAGACGGAGGGCGAGCGCACGCGGGCACGGTCACAATATTAAAAAAGCTCGGTAAATTCTTTGATCTGTCTGGTAAACGGTTTCAAAAAAACGCGCTATAGTTAAATTCCGGAAGGAGGCGTGTAACGCTAAGCAATAATGTAAGCGCTTATTTCAAGAAGAAACTAAGGAGGAATGCACCACATGAGGAAATGGCTCAAGAACGTCGGACTCATGCTGCTCGCAGCGCTGCTGCTGACGCCGCAGGGCGTGCCGCCGGCCGCGAAAGCCTCGGCGCCGGACATCCCCGTACTGCTGTATCACCGGATCGTAACGAATGCAACGGACGAGTGGACGCATACAAGCTTGGAACAGTTCAAAAACCAGCTGAAATATTTGAGCGATCACGGGTACGACACGCTGTCCGCGGAGCAGTACGTCAACATTCTCGAAGGGAAAGAGGCGGCTCCGGATAAGCCGATCCTGCTCACCTTCGACGACGCGACTCCCGATTACGTCACGACCGCGCTTCCTCTCTTAAAACAATACGGGATGAAGTCGGTCCAATTCGTCGTCAGCGATTGGATCGGCGGCGGCTACAGCATGAGCGAAGCGCAGCTCCGTTCGCTCGCGTCGGAGCCGAGCGTCAGCTTGCAGAACCATAGCAAGACGCACGGCAGCGCGGTATGGACGAACGCCATTACCGCGGCGCAAGCCCAGGAGGAAATTTCCGCGGCCAACGCTTATTTGAAGGAAATTACGGGCAAAGACCCGATCCTCTTGGCGTACCCGTACGGCGCCTTCAACGCGAACGCGCAGGCGGCAGCCGAAGCGAACGGGCTCCGGTACGCGTTCAAAGTGGGCTATCCGAACCAAGGCGACTACGCGATGGGCCGCCACTACATTCGCAAGGATACCACGCTGAGCCAGTTCGCCGCGATGGTCGGCGGACCGGAGCCGACGGATTCGACGGATACGGTGACCGTGTATCACGAATCGTTCGCGGGCGGCCAAGGAGCCGCCGTGCCGTCGGGCGGCGCAACCCTCACGCAGGCAGCGGGCAAACCGTTCGACGGCAACGCCGACGGCGCCGCACTGTATGTCGGCAACCGCGTGAACAATTGGGACGCGGCGGATTTCCGATTTGGCGACATCGGCCTCGAACATGGCCGAACGTACACGATCACGGTCACGGGCTACGTGGACGAAGGCGCTGAGGTTCCCGCAGGCGCTCAAGCGTACTTGCAGACGGTGAACAGCTACGCATGGCTTGCGGGAGCGAATTTCGAAGCCGGGAAACCGTTCGTGCTGTCGAAGGAGTTCACGGTGGATACGAGCAAAGACGCCGCCATTCGCGTGCAGTCCAACAATGAAGGGGCGTCGGTGCCGTTTTACATCGGAGATATCCATATTACGGCCAAGAAGACGACGGTTACGGAAAAGGAAGTGTATCGCGAGACGTTCGCGGGCGGCCAAGGCGCGGCCGTGCCGTCGGGCGGCGCAACCCTCACGCAGGTAGCGGGCAAACCGTTCGAAGGCAACGCCGACGGTGCCGCTCTGTATGTCGGCAACCGCGTGAACAATTGGGACGCGGCGGACTTCCGGTTCGGCGACATCGGGCTCGTCAACGGCAAAACGTATACGGTCACGGTCACGGGTTACGTGGACGAAGGCACGTCGGTTCCCGCCGGCGCGCAGGCGTACCTGCAGACGGTGAACAGCTACGCATGGCTGGCGGGAGCGAATTTCGAAGCCGGGAAACCGTTCGTGCTGTCGAAGGAGTTCACGGTGGACACGAGCAAAGACGCGGCCATTCGCGTGCAGTCCAACAATGAAGGGGCGTCGGTGCCGTTCTACATCGGAGATGTACGGATTACCGAGAAAGCGGAGAGTGATCCCAACGAGCCGCCGCGGCCGCCGGCGCTGCCGTTCAGCACGATCACGTTCGAAGATCAAACGACGGGCGGCTTCGAAGGAAGAGCCGGCACCGAAACGCTGACCGTCACGAACGAAGCGAACCGCACCGAGGGCGGTTCCTACTCGCTCAAGGTGGAGGGCCGGACGCAATCTTGGCACGGGCCGTCGCTGCGCGTGGAGAAATACGTCGACCAAGGGTACGAGTACACCATTTCGGTTTGGGCGAAGCTGATCTCTCCCGCAAGCTCGCAGATTCAGCTGTCCACGCAAATCGGCCAAGGCAGCAGCGCCAGCTACAACAACATTTTGGGCCAAACGATCACTACCGCCGACGGCTGGGTGCTGTACGAAGGGAAGTACCGTTATAACAACGTAGGCGACGAGTATTTGACCATTTACGTAGAAAGCTCGAACAACGCCACGGCGTCTTTCTACATCGACGATATCAGCTTCGTGCGCGGCGCGGGACCGATCGCGATTCAGAAGGACCTCCTCCCGATCAAAACCGCGTACGAGGACGACTTCCTGATCGGCAACGCCGTCTCGGCGGCGGACATGGAAGGCGTGCGCTTCGAGCTTCTCGAAATGCATCATAACGTCATTACGGCGGAAAACGCCATGAAGCCGGACGCGATGCAGCCGACGAAAGGCAGCTTCACGTTCGACGGGGCGGACGCGATCGTGGAGAAAGCGTTGGCCGAAGGCTTTAAGGTCCACGGTCATGTGCTCGTGTGGCATCAGCAGACGCCTGCGTGGATGAACACGTCGAACGGCGCCCCGCTCGGACGAGAAGAAGCGCTTCAAAATCTGCGAAACCATATCAAGACGGTGATGGAGCATTACGGGGAAAAGGTGATGTCGTGGGACGTCGTCAACGAAGCGATCATCGACAACCCGCCGAACCCGTCGAATTGGGAAGCGGCGCTGCGCCAATCCGCGTGGTACCAGTCGATCGGTCCGGACTATGTGGAGCAGGCGTTCCTCGCAGCAAGAGAAGTGCTGGACGCGCGCGGATGGGATATCAAACTGTATTACAACGACTATAACGATGATAACCAAAACAAGGCGCAAGCGATCTACAGCATGGTGAAGGCGATCAACGACAAATATGCGCTGACGCACCCCGGCAAGAAGCTGATCGACGGCATCGGGATGCAGGGTCACTACAACTTAAGCACGAACCCGGAGAACGTGAAGCTCTCCTTGGAGAAATTCGCCTCTCTCGGCGTCGAAATCAGCGTCACCGAGCTGGACATTCAAGCGGGAACGAACGGCGTGCAGACCGAGCAGCAGCGAATCGCGCAGGGTTATCTGTATGCGCAGTTGTTTGACCTTTATCGAACGTACGCGGACGACATTGTACGCGTCACGTTCTGGGGGCTGAACGACGCCTCGAGCTGGAGAGCGACCGCGAGCCCGCTCGTATTCGACAAAGACCTGCAAGCCAAACCGGCTTACTACGGTGTCATCGATCCGGACAAATTCATGGAGGAGCATCCGCCGACGCTGCCGGAGGCGAATCAGTCAACCGCTCGATACGCGACGCCGATCGTTGACGGAACGGTGGACGCGGTGTGGAACGACGCGCAGGCCATGTCCGTAAACCGTTATCAGATGGCATGGCAAGGCGCGAGCGGCGTCGCGAAAGCGCTTTGGGACGATCAGAATCTGTACGTGTTGATCCAGGTGAGCGACGCGCAGCTCGACAAGAGCAGCCCGAATCCGTGGGAGCAAGATTCGATCGAAGTGTTCCTCGACCAAAATAACGCGAAATCGTCGTTCTATCAAGCGGACGACGGCCAATATCGCGTCAACTTCGACAACGAAACGTCCTTCAACCCGGCAGGCGCCGCGGAAGGTTTCGCCTCCGCGACCAACGTATCCGGCACGAATTACACGGTCGAAGTGAAAATTCCGCTGAAGCATGTCGTACCGGCCAACGACAAGAAGCTTGGGTTCGACGTGCAAATCAACGACGGGAACAACGGCGCCCGCCAAAGCGCCGCCGCGTGGAACGACACGACCGGCAGCGGGTATATGGACACCTCCGTCTTCGGCGTCCTTACGCTCGTCGGCAAGGACGACGTTCCGCCGACGGCGACGGTCAGCTACAGCGAGGAAGGTCCGACGAACGGCGACGTCGTCGCCGTGCTCGTCCCGAGCGAGCCGGTGACGATCACGAACAACGGCGGATCGTTAAGCTACACGTTCACGGAGAACGGCAGCTTCACCTTCGAATTCGTCGACGCGGCCGGCAACGCGGGCACGGCGACCGCAACCGTCGCGAACATCGACAAGACGGCGCCCGCTCTGACGGTCGTCGCGAACCCCGCCGTGCTGCCGGTGCCGAATCATAAGCTCGTTCCGGTGCGCCTTACTTGGACGGCGTTCGACGAAGCGTCCGGCATCGCCTCCGTCAAGCTGCTGTCCGTCGCAAGCAACGAGCCGGACGACGGGCTCGGCGACGGCGATACGCCGAACGACATTCAGGACGCCGACATCGGAGAGGCCGACGACGCGATCCGCCTCCGCGCCGAACGCTCCGGCACCGGGGATGGCCGTGTTTATACGATCGTGTATGAAGCGACGGACCTCGCCGGCAACAAGACGACGGCGGCAGCGTACGTGCGCGTTCCGTTGAACGCCAGACCTGAAGCGAATTAAACATCTTTCTCCCCGGCGAGCCCCAAGCCGAACCTGCAAGCAGGTCCGGTTCGGGGCTTCGCTGCGTTGAACGTCGCTGGAGGAAACGCCGCGTTCTCAGGTATACTACTAAGAACCACACGAAGGGAGTCGCATGCCGACATGTTCGATCCGACCATCTTCGACAATTGGAAGGTCGTGCTGGAAGGCGCGGTGTACGATATCGATCGCGAAGGCGGCGCCGAAGTGATCGGACGGGAGGATCTCGTCGATCTGGCGTCGCTCTCCCGCTCGTTCCGGATCGCGGCGAGGCGGCCGGGCGGCAGCTGCCGCGCGGAGGTGCGGCTCGACGCCGGGCTCGCCGATTTCGCGGGGGAGCGCTACGAGCTGCGCCTCTCCGGAGCCGAGCCGCCGGGCATCCGGCTCGAGCTGCGCTTCACGCTGCCGGGCTCGCGCATCCGCGATGTAGAGAAGCTGCATGCGTCGTTAGGGCGGCTGTGGGGCGCGGAGGAGGCGGAAATTTGCCATCGGGTGCGCATCGAGGTCGACCCGTCCGCGCCGCCGCCGGATGCTGCCGCCCCCGCGGGCAGCGCCTACGAGATCGCGGTGCTGTTCCTCGGCAAGCGAGACGAGGACGCGATCGGCGACGTCGAGGGGATGCTCGCGCGCATGCTCGTGGCGCTGGACGCGCTCGAGGAGAACGCATGAAGGCCGGGGCGCAGCGCCCCGGCCTTCATGCGTTCGTGCGTTACTCCGCGGCGGGCGCGAAGCCGATGTTGCGCAGCCACTCGGCGCAGGCGGACGTCCACCCCCGGGCGTACGGATGGTCCGCCGCGAGGCCGAGGCCGTGCCGTCCCGTCTCGTACACGTGCAACTCGAACGGCACCTTGTGCTTGCTGAGCGCCGCGGCGAACTGCAGGCTGTTCTCGACCGGCACCGCGCCGTCGTCGGCCGTATGCCACAGGAACGTCCGCGGCGTATCCGCGGTCACCTGCTCGTCGTTGCAGAGCGACTGCAGCAGCTCCGGCTCCGCGTCTTCTCCGATCAATAAGTTTCTCGACCCGCCATGCGCGTACGGATTCTTCAGCGTAATGACCGGATAGCAAAGCACCAGCGCGTCCGGGCGGCAAGACTGCCTGTCGATCGGATCGCTCGCCTCCGGCTGTCCGAGGTCATAATGCGTCCCCGCCGTCGACGTCAAATGACCTCCCGCGGAAAACCCGAGCATGCCGACCCGATTCGCATCGATGCCGAACTCTTCCGCGCGATGCCGCACGGTGCGAATCGCCCGCTGCGCGTCGAGCAGCGGCGCCGGATGCTTGTACGGCTGCACGCGATACCGCAGCACGAACGCCGAGATGCCGAGGCCGTTCAACCATTCGGCGATCGGCTCGCCTTCGTGGTTGGCGCGTCTCGCGTACCCGCCTCCCGGGGCGACGACGACCGCCGCATTCCCCCGACCTTCTACCAAATAAGGCGTGATGGCGGGCATGTCTTCATCCGTCGTTCCGGCGGCCAGCGGCGCCCCCTCCGGCCATAGCAGCAACGTCTCTTTCTTCGCTTCTCCCATATTCGACTGCCTCCTGAAAACCGCTATCATTCTTCTGCATTTTACCAGAGTAAGGGTTTTCTCGTAAACGAAACCGTTTACGATTTCGCGGCTCGCACACGCGGAAACGCGGAGGCGTACGGTGCCGGCGGGGCGACCTTGCCTTCGAGCCGCTCGATCGCGCGCAGCGCCCAATACGGATCGCGCAGCATGCCCCGTCCGACGGCGACGAGGTCGGCGTCGCCGTTCGCCAGCGCCGCTTCGGCGACCTCGGGCTCGTCGAGGTTGCCGACCGCGATAACGGGGACGCCGAGCTCCGCTTTGACCGCCCTCGCGTAAGGAAGCTGGTAGCCGGCGTGGCGGCCCGGCTTCCGCTCGCCGATCGGACCGTCGCCCCCGCTCGAGATGTGGAAGCCGTCCACGCCCGCGTCCCGATACCGCTTCGCGATGCCGATCAAATGCTCGAGCCCGTATCCGCCGTCTTGGTATTCGACGGCGGACAGCCGCATGAGCAGCGGCATCGATTCGGGCATGACGCTCTTGACCGCTTCGACGATCTCGACGCCGAACCGCGCCAGATCGCGACCGTATTCGTCTTCCCTCCGGTTCATGGCCGGGGAATGGAATTGGTGAATCAAATAGCCGTGCGCTCCGTGCAGCTCGATCGCGTCGAAGCCGGCGGCGACGGCGCGGCGAGCGGCGTCCCGGAACCGTCCGACGAGTTCCCGGATCTCCCCGGTCTCCAGCGCCCGCGGCACGCGGTAGTCGGCGCTGTACGGAATGGCCGACGGCGCAACTGGAACGACGCCGGGGAGCTCCCCCTTCCGCCCGGCATGCGCCAGCTGAATGCCCATCGCGGCGCCGTGCCGTCTCGCCTCCGCGACGATGCGGGCATACGCCGGGATTTGCTCGTCGCTCCACAGCCCCAAATCTTGCGGCAGCACGCGCCCGTCGGGCGTTACGTCCGTCATTTCCATAATGATGAAACCGGCTCCCCCCACCGCGCGCGACACGTAATGGATGTAATGCCACTCGTTCGGCGTGCCGTCCTCCGCTTCGACGGCGACTTGGCACATCGGCGGCATGACAATTCGGTTTTTCAACCGGAGACCCTTCCATTCGAACGGCGTCGATAATTGGATCATGACGACCTCTCCCTTCCAAACCTTTTCTAAGAAGTATAGAAGGAATCGCCCGCCGATGATATATGATGATCAATGTATTTGAAGTCCATTGGTTATAAGTTATAGTTAATTTAAGTGTTTGACTTTAAAAACGAAGGTGATGAAATATGGATTCCGTCGACTCCCGCATTTTAGCATTGCTGCAGGCGAATTCCCGCATCACGATGTCGGAATTGGGGCGCGTCATCGGCATGACTCAACCGGCTGTGACGGAGCGCGTTCGCAAGCTGGAGGACCGCGGCGTGATCAGCGGGTATCGCGCCGTGTTGTCCCCGGAGAAGCTCGGCAAACCGATCATGGCTTTCATCCTGATGCAGACGAACAGCTGCGCTGATTTCGATGCATTTTGCGAGCAATCGCCCGAAGTGGTAGACCTGTACCGTATCAGCGGACAGCACAATTTTCTGCTGAAGATCGTTACCGCTTCGATGGGCTCGCTGGAGCGGTTTACGAACTCGCTCGGCGCGTTCGGCCATTCGACGACGCTGATCGTCCTCTCCGCCCGTTTCGAGCAGAAGGCGATTTTGCCGGACATCCCGGAATCGATGTAAGACGTCAAAGCCGATTTGGGTCAGTGTCCGTTTCGCCTTCGCCTCGCCGCTCATAATCTAACAGTACGTTCCAAGGAAAGAGGTGATACGCACATGGCAGCAGTCAACTGCGGACCGGTCGGCTTCACGTCCACGGGAGCGATCCTCGTTCTGTTCATCCTGCTCGTGATCATCGCTCGCAGCATCGGTTACTAAGCGTGCGAGGGGGATTCGTCCCCCGTCCTTTTTCAAGCGGACAAGCCGTTCACGACGGACGCGATCACAATCCCTCGCAAGCGATGCCGTCGCCGTCCCCGTCGAGCCGGTGCGGATCGCGCTCCGGCCCGCCGGCCGCTTCGTAGAACGCCTGCGCTTCCCGCTGCGTCGCGAAATCGCCGCAGTCTCGATCCGGCGCCAGCGCGGCGTCGGGCGCACCGCCTTCGGGCCGTGCGCCGGAGGCGGGCGGCTGCGCCCCGTCGGCTTGCGGCGCCTCGGCCGGCGCTTCCGCGTCCATCGGCTCTTCCGCGTCCGCCGGCACTTCTGCGTCCATCGGCTCTTCCACGTCCGCCGGCGCTCCCGCGCCCCCGCCTTCCTCCTGCGCCCCGCCCCACAGCCCACGGCCCGCCTCGCGGGCTTCCCGCTGCACGCGGACGAACCGGTCCGCGAACTTGACGTTCGGCGGGATCGTCAGCACCGTCGCGTACCCTTGCGCGAGCAGCGCTTCGTTGACGAACGTGCCGTCCTCAAGGTAGACGTACGCCAGCAGCCTCCCGTATTTATCCCGCTCCTCGACGTCCGGCTCGAGGCAAGCGGCGCGGCCTTCCAGCAGCTTTTTCGCATAGGCGCTCGCTTCCTTCCCGAACGGCTCGACGGGCGTATTCGGCTTGACCGTCTCCGGCGTATCGATGCCGATCATCCGCACCGTGTCGCCGCGTCCGCCGCCTGCGTCGATTTTGAACGTATCGCCGTCGACGACCCGCGTCACCGGATAGCAGTCCCGTCCCGCCGCCGTTTCGACCTGCGCGCCGCAGCCCGACATCGCCAGCGCCGCCGCGATCCATCCCGCAAGCGCCGCGCGCCGTGCCGCCCTCGCTCCGCATCGGAGGAACGTCCGTTTTCCGCTTGTATATGTCATCTTGAGGTCCACCCTTACTTTGTACGAATGTATCTTGCTGTTACTGTATTGTAACGAATCGGGACGGCTCGCGCACGGCGGCGCCTTAGCCCCCTCCCCGGACAAACGCGTTTCGAACGTTTTCCATTGTACACCCGGCGGCAGAGCACTTATAATCGAAGGAACGACTACAGGAAAAGGTGCGAAACATGAGCATATTGACGGTAACTCACTTATCCCACGGCTTCGGCGACCGGGCGATTTTCAACGACGTGTCGTTCCGGCTGCTCAAGGGCGAGCATATCGGCCTGATCGGCGCGAACGGCGAAGGCAAATCGACGTTCATGAACATCGTGACGGGCCAGCTCGAGCCGGACGCGGGAAAAATCGAATGGGCGCGCAACGTCCGCGTCGGCTATCTCGACCAGCACGCCGCGCTGACGAAAGGGCACTCGATTCGCGACGTGCTGAAGACGGCGTTCCGCTACTTGTTCGACATGGAAGCGGAAATCAACCGCCTGTACGAAGCGATGGCGGAGGCGACGCCGGAAGAGATGGAGCGCATGCTGGAAGACGTAGGCACTTATCAGGATACGCTGCAATCGAACGATTTCTATACGATCGACGCGAAAATCGAAGAAGTAGCCCGCGGCCTCGGGCTCGACGACATCGGCCTCGAGCGCGACGTGCACGATTTGTCCGGCGGCCAGCGCACGAAGGTGCTGCTCGCGAAGCTGCTGCTCGAGAAGCCCGACATTTTGCTGTTAGATGAGCCGACGAACTATTTGGACGAGAAGCATATCGAATGGCTGAAGCGCTTTTTGCAGGAATACGAGAACGCCTTTATTTTGATTTCTCACGATATTCCGTTCCTGAACAGCGTCGTCAACTTGATTTACCATATGGCGAACCAAGAATTGACCCGTTACGTCGGCGACTACGACCACTTCGTTTCGGTGTACGAGGCGAAGCAGCAGCAGCTCGAGGCGGCGTACAAGCGCCAGCAGCAGGAAATCGAGGATTTGAAAGATTTCGTGGCGCGCAACAAGGCGCGGGTGTCGACGCGGAACATGGCGATGTCGCGGCAGAAGAAGCTCGACAAGATGGAAGTGATCGAGCTCGCGAAAGAGAAGCCGAAGCCGCAATTCCATTTCAAGGAGGCGCGGACGTCAGGGAAAACGATTTTCGAAACGCGCGGCCTCGTGATCGGGTACGACGAGCCGCTGTCCCGTCCGCTCGATCTAAAGCTGGAACGAGGCCAGAAAGTGGCGCTCGTCGGGGCGAACGGCATCGGCAAAACGACGCTGCTGCGCAGCCTGCTCGGCGAAATTCGCCCGGTGGCGGGCGAAGTGGAGCGAGGAGACTACCTGCACATCGGATACTTCGAGCAGGAAGTGAAGAATTCCAACGGCAACACGTGCATCGACGAGGTGTGGAGCGAATTCCCGTCGTACTCGCAGTTCGAGGTGCGCGCCGCGCTCGCGAAATGCGGTCTCACGACGAAGCATATCGAAAGCAAAATCGACGTGCTAAGCGGCGGCGAGAAGGCGAAGGTGCGGCTGTGCAAGCTGATCAACCGCGAAACGAACGTGCTCGTGCTCGACGAGCCGACGAACCATTTGGACGTCGACGCGAAGGACGAGCTGAAGCGCGCGCTCCGCGAATACAAAGGGACGATCCTGCTCATCTCCCACGAGCCGGAGTTTTATCGCGACATCGCGACGGACGTGTGGAACTGCGAATCTTGGACGACGAAGGTGTTTTAACGTATGGAACCGGAAGCAGCGCTTGATTTGACCACAGTGAAGCTCGTAGAGGAACTCGCGGCCAACGCGTGGGCGCCGTTCGTCGTGCAGGCGTACGGCGCATGGCGGCTGCGGGCGACGTTCGGCATTACGAAACGGGCGAACAGCGCCTGGACGGTCGGACCGCTTCCGGGAGGCGATTGGCGCGGCAACGTCGAGTCGTTCTACCGCCGCCGCGGCCTTGCGCCGTGCTTCTACATCAGCGACGCGACGCCCTCCGGCGTGACGAGCGCCCTCGCCGAAGCCGGATACGAGCCGCTCTATCCCGGCTATTTCATGATCGGCTCCGTGCGGGAGACGCTGGAGCGGACGGCCGCGGACGACCGCTTCGCGCCGGTGTACGCGGAGAACGCCGACGACCGGTGGATCGCCGATTTCATTCGGCTCGAGGGCTTCGAGCCGGCCCGCGCGCCGGCGTATGCGCATATTTTCGGCGCGATCGGCCCGGTGCGGACGTTCCTGCGCCTCGTCGACGCGGACGGAGCGCTCGTCGGCCTCGCGACCGGCGTCGCCGAGCGCGGCTGGGTCGGCGTCAGCAACGTCATCGTCGCGCCGGACCGGCGCCGCCAAGGCGTCGCCGCGCAGCTGCTCCGCGCGCTGGCCGCGTGGGCCGAGCGCGAAGGCGCGTCGCGGCTATGGCTGCAGGTGGTCGAGAGCAACGAGCCCGCGATCGCGCTGTACCGTAAAGTCGGCTTCGACATCCTTTCGCGCTTCCACTACCGGCAAGCCCGGTGAGACCGCTCCCTCTGGACTGAAGTCCGGGGGAGTTTTTTCGTATAAGCGACTTTTGTCCCTTACAGACCGCCGAAAGAACCACCAACCGCCGAATAAGAAACATTTGTCGCTTACAGACCGCCGAAAGAAGCACCAACCGCCGAATAAGAAACATTTGTCCCTTACAGACCGCCGCAAGACCCGCCAACCGCCGAATAAGGAACATTTGTCCCTTACAGACCGCCGCAAGACCCGCCAACCGCCGAATAAGGAACATTTGTCCCTAACAGCCCGCCGAAAGACCCGCCGACCGCCGAATAAGGAACATTTGTCCCTTACAGACCGCCAAAAGACCCGCCGACCGCCGAATAAGAAACATTTGTCCCTTACAGACCGCCGCCGCGCCCTCCCGAAACAAAAAAAAGCGACCGCCCCGAAGGACGATCGCCGCCGCCGGGCTTCCCCGACGCTGCTCCCGGCTTGCTGCTTACTTCGCCTGCGCGGCCAACGCCGCCTCCACCAGCGCTTCGAACGCGTCGTCGTCCTCTTCGAGGAATGCCTCGACCGCGTCGATATGCGCCTCGCTCCCCGACTCCTCGGCGAAATGGAGGCCGTAATCCCACGCGTCGCCCGCCTCGCTGAACAGCGTAATTTCGTACGCCTGCGGATGACCTTCGACGCGGAAGCGCACCTGCCCTACGTACGAGCCGTCTTCGTGACGCTTCATTTCCGCCGATCCGATATCCAATTTCATATTATTATCCCTCCTTATCGTACGTGCTAATCATCCTCCGAGCGTGCCGCCCCGTGCGCCGCCGCCTGCTCCGCTTCCCCGTCGGTCGGCCGATAGATGGGCAGCCTGACGCTGAACACCGTGCCGAGCGATCCCGACGCGACCGCGATGCTGCCTTGATGCCGCTCGATAATGCTGTAGCAGAGCGCAAGGCCCAACCCGGTGCCGTGATCCTTCGTCGTGAAGAACGGCGTGCCGAGCTTCGCCAAATCCGCCTCCGGAATGCCCGGTCCTTCGTCTTTGACGTCGATGACCGCCTCGCCCCCGTCCGTATACGTCCGAATCGTCAACAGGCCGCCCGGCTGCATCGCTTCCAGCCCGTTCTTGGACAGGTTCAGCAGCACCTGCCGCATTTCCTTCTCGTCCACCCGCAGCAGCACGTCCTTCGCCTCGTGCACGACCGTCACCTGCTTCTCCGCCATGACGGCGACCGCCTGCAGCAGCGGGAGGATCGAATCGACGATATCCGCCATCGCGTGGACCGCGAAGTGGCTTTCCTTATTGCCCGCGAGCGATAAATATTCGGTAATGATCGAATTCGCCCGCAGCAACTCGGACAGCATCAGGTCGATATGCTCGCGCGGGAGCGGCTGCTCGCTTTTGCGCCACATTTGCAAGAAGCCTTGAATCGTCGTCATCGGGTTGCGGATCTCGTGCGCGATGCCGGCCGCCATCTCCCCGATCAAATTCAATCGGTCGAGCCGGTTCAAGTGCTTCTGCAGCGCGACCCGCTCCGAAATGTCGGTGATGACGATCAACTCGCACGCCTCGTCGTTCACCTCGAGCATCTGCGTCGACAGCAGTCCCTGCCTCGTTTCTCCTTTGCTCGTGACGTATTCGATTTGGCGGGAGCCGAGCTCGCTCTTTTCCGACGACCGGATGCGAAGCGCGTCGCCGCCCAGCGCGTTCATCTGCTCCACGTTGTACCCCGACGTTTTCTCCCACGCGTCGTTGACGTCGAGATATTTGCCGTCGTGCACGCGGCGTATGGCGATCATGTTCGGATTCGTGTAAAACATCGTCCGAAACCGGCGCTGCGACTGGTAAATTTCCTGGTTCGCCTCCCGCAGCTGCTTCGTCCGCGCCTCCACCATCTGCTCGAGCACCTTCTGGTGCAGCAGCAGCTCCCGCTCCGCCTCGAGCAGCCGCTGGTTCACCCGCTCGATCTCTTGATTGCGCTGCACCAGCAGAGCGTTCTTAAGCTTGAGCTCCCGCTGATGGCGGTACATGCTGACGAAATTTTCGACCTTCCAACGCAGTACGTCCGGATCGAACGGTTTGAAGATATAGTCGATCGAGCCGGAGAAGTACCCTTGCTTGACGTTCGTTTTCGATTTGTACGTGGCGGTGATGAAAATGATGGGCACCTGCCGGAGCTCCTTGCGCTCCCGCATCAGCATCGCCGTTTCGTACCCGTCCATGCCGGGCATCTGCACGTCCATCAAAATCAGGGCGAGCCGACGAAGATCGGAATTCAACACGTACCGCAGCGCGTCCTCGCCGGACGTTTTGCCGACCAGCCGATAGGAAGGAGACTCCAACGTCGCTTCCAAAGCCAGCAAATTTTCCGGACGGTCGTCCACCATTAATATTTCCACGATTTCGTCCGGAACCATCGCGTCGCTCCTCTCGTTCGACATCGGTTCGACGCCTCTGTCGTTCATCCTCGCGTTCATTTGCCGCACACCCGTTCCTTCCTAAACTGCTTTATACAAACGGTGCACCGGATCGATCTCCTCCCAATCCGTCCGCTGCAATACGGCCTCACGGGTGCCGAGCGCCAGCGTGCCGCCGGGCGCCATGCTTTCCCGGAACAGCCGAAGTACGCGCGCCTGCAGCTCCGGATTGAAATAAATTAGGACGTTCCTGCACAGAATCAAATGAAACTCGTTAAACGAGTGGTCCGTGGCCAAATTGTGCCGCGCGAAGACGACATGCTTGCGCAAGGTCGGATCGAACCGCGCCTTCTCGTCGGCGACGGAATAATACTCGGAAAACGGGAGGCGTCCTTCCGCCTTCAAATAATTGCTCGTGTACAGCTTCATCCGGTTGAGCGGGAACAATCCTGCCCGCGCTTGCTCCAGCGACGCGTCGTTCATGTCGGTCGCATAGATGGTGCCGCGGCCTTCCAAGCCTTCTTCCCGCAGCATGATGGCCATCGAATATACCTCTTCCCCCGTGGAGCAGCCCGCGTGCCAAATGCGGAAATTCGGCAGCTTCTTCAGCGCGGGCAGCACCTGCTTGCGCAGCGCCCGGAAGACGTCCGGGTCGCGGAACATTTCCGTTACGGGGATGCTGAAATCCTGCAGCAGCCGCTGCATCGCGGCGGGATCGCGCAGGACGAGCGACTGCAGCTCCGAGATCGTCCGAAGCCGCTCGGCCTCCATCCGGTGCTTGGCCCGCCTGCGAATCGAGTTCGGCGCATACTGGCGAAAATCATATCCATAGATGCGATACACGCCTTCGAGCAGCAGCTGAACTTCGATCTGCTCCAGAACGTCGTTCGCCGCTTCCGGTCCGGAGCCGTCGAAATCTTGCATCAATGTCCTTGTTCCTCCCCCTTGCTGTGCATCCATACGCGTAGCAGCGAAAGCAGCTTATCCAGCTTGACAGGCTTGCTCAAGTAATCGTTCGCCCCGGCCTCGAGGCACAGCTCCCTGTCTTGCTTCATCGCTTTCGCGGTCAGCGCGATGACCGGCAAATCGGCGAATCGCGGGTTCGCGCGAATCGCCTGCGTCGCCGCGTAGCCGTCGATGCCCGGCATCATCATATCCATCAGCACGAGATCGATGTCGGAATGCTCTTCCAGCTTCTGCAGCGCGGAGCCGCCTTCTTCTGCGAACACGACCTCGTATTGATGCTCGATAAGCGCCGCGGAAAGCGCGTATACGTTCCGAATGTCGTCGTCGACGAGCAAAATTTTGCCGCGCCGCGAAGGAACGGCCTGCTCCTGGGAAGGCTTGCCGCGCGGAGACTCCGGTTCCGCGGCAAGCTCCAGGCTTGCATACCCGGCCGCCGCTTCCCGCATCGCGACGAGCTCGAGCTTCTTCATCGGGATCGCGGCGGTGAACACGCTGCCGGCGCCCTCCTTGCTCGCGAGCCGGATCGTCCCGCCCAGCATCGACGCCAGCTCCTTCGAAATCGACAGTCCGAGCCCGGTACCGCCGTATTTGCGGTTCGTGCGGCCGTCGGCTTGGCGGAACGCTTCGAAGATGAGCGAATGCTTCTCGGCCGGGATGCCGATGCCGGTATCGCGCACCTGGAACGCCAGCAGCGACGTGCCTTCCGGCAGCTTGCCGCCCTCCGTCTCGACGTAGACGTCCAGTTTGACGGAGCCTGCGTCCGTAAATTTGATCGCGTTCGAAAGCAGGTTGTTAACGATCTGCTGCAGCTTGCGCGGGTCGGTGATGAACACCCCGTCGTGAAGCTCTTCCGCGACGCGAACGTCGAAGGCGAGCCCCTTCTTCGCGGCCATGCCGCGGAACTGCCGCTCGACGTCGCTGACGAACTCGCACAGCGAGAACGGCTCCTCCGCGACTTCCATCTGGCCGGCTTCGATTTTCGACAAATCCAATACGTCGTTGATCAGCGCCAGCAGCTCGTTCCCGGAATACAGAATCGTCTGCGCGTACTCCCGCTGCTTGTCCGACAGCTGACGCTCCGGGTCGTCCGCGAGCATCTGTGCGAGGATGAGCAGGCTGTTGAGCGGCGTCCGAAGCTCATGCGACATGTTGGCGAGAAACTCCGATTTGAACTGCGAGCTCGCCTGTAGCTCTTCCGCCTTCTCCATCAGCTCGCCGCGGATGACTTCGAGCTCGTGGGTGCGCTGCTCGGCGTAGCGGAACTGCTCCGCCAGCTTCTCGTTCAGCGACCGCAGCTCCTCTTGCTGCTGCTGAAGCTCTTCGGATTGCGTCTGCAGCTCTTCGACGTACGTTTGCGATTCGCTGAGCAGCGTTTGGATGCGCATATGATTCGAAATGTTGTGAAGCGATACGCCGGTCGCGCCGGTCGTCAGCTCCTCGAGGAACGCGCGAACGACCGGCTCGAACGGAGCGAACGAGCCGAGCTCGAGCACCGCCACGACGCTGCCCTCGAACGAAATCGGGAACAGCAGCAAATGCGTGACTTCGCTTTCGCCGAGTCCGGACACAACGCGGAGATGGTTCGCCGGCGCCTTCTGCTCGATGACGCGTCCGAGCGCGGCGCACTGGCCGATCAGCCCTTCCCCGCGCTGGAACGCCTCGGCGTACGCGTTGCAGCCCTCGCCTCCGGCGTAGGCGGCGACGCGAACGAACAGATCGGGTGACAGCGACGGATCGGCGTAATAGAGCGCGCCCGCGCTGGCGCCGGAGGCCGGCACGACGTGGGACAGCAGACGCTCGCCGAACGCGTCCAGCGTGCGGGCGCCTTGGCCTAAATTGACCGCCGCCGCGACGTTCGATTTGATCCAGTGTCCTTCCTCCAGCAGCCGCTTGCTTTCGGCCTCCAGCTGCGCCTGCGTTTCTAGGAAATCCGCCATCCGGTTGTACGCCTTGACGATGATCGCCAGCTCTTCCCCTTGGTTCGCTTCCATGCGCGGCATCGATTTGGCCGATTCGAGATCTTTCACCTTGTTCATGACTTCGGAAATGCTTCGGATGCTCCGAAGCGTGCTTCGGGCGACGCCGATCGCCGTCACGACCGACAGCAGCATCAGCGCCGCGAGGCCGTACCACACCCAATCTCGGACCATCCGGTGCTGGTCCGCCGTCGAGTCGACTTTGCCTTCCATCAAGCTTTCCTGATGCTGCGTGAATTCGTCGAGCTTCAGCTGCAATTCGTCCCGCACAGGAATTACATCCGAGCGGAGGAACTCCACTGCCCGCTCCTTCTCCCCGCTGCTCACGTATCGGATGTACCGGTCGGTCAACGCTTCGAATTCCGCGTAGATACGTCCGGCCTCTCGGTACAGCACAAGTCCGCGCTCCGTCGTGATGCGGCCCGACAGCTCGGAGTGGATCGCGCGCAGCCGGTCGCGCCCGACCGAAATCGTCCACAACGCCTCGTCCGGCTCCTCCTCCACCAGAAGCATCAGCATCGCTTCGTCCATGCCGCCGACCGTCGTCTGGATTTGGTGGGCTAACTCCACCTTCCTATATAAATCGCCGCCGATCTCCTCCGTGTTGTCGTTCATTTCCGTTATAGCGCCGAAAATCGCGAACGCGAATATCCCAAGGAAAACAATAATCGATGCAAAACCGAGATAAATGCGATACCGGATGCTCAAAGCCGCCAAGTCCCCCAATCGCTCACTTTCATCATAGTAAGACTAGCATATTTCGCCTTCTCTAGTGAATAAAAAGAAATAAAAAAGGTCGCATATCGCGACCTTTTTTTAACGCTAAGCGCGAACTTCTTCAAGAGCGAACGAAACGGCGGCAAGCTCCGTTCCGTTGACGATCACCGCCGCCCGGTGCTCCCCCGGATAATGCTTGCGCGTCGTCATGTCGCGGAACGACTGCCGGAACGCAAGACGCGTCTCTCCGGACGCGAATTCGCGTTCGGACAGCTTGAACACTTTGCGCGAGCGCGTCCCGTTCGCTTTGACATAGTCGATGGCGTATTCGACGCGCAGCTTCCGCGCGGCGCCGCCTTCGACGACCACATCGAACGCCCCCCGCAGCTCCCCGCCCCAGGGGATCGCGTCCGACTCCAGCGCGAGCCGCTCGACGCGTACGCCGGCCGCGTCGGCGACGCCGAACAGCGCCAGCGCCTCGGGCACGCCCTTCTTCAGCATCGTGCGGCACGCGTGCCGCACGATCCAATCCGTATGCGGATGCCGGCCGAGCCAACGCCGCGCGATGTCCAACACGAGCGTCGGATGGTCCTTCGAGATGTCGTTCAGATGGTTGGCGACGCTGCGGCGAACGTATTCCGACGGATCCGCCTTCAGCTTCTCCAGCACCGGCAGAAGCGGCGACGGATCGCGCTTGAACGGCTGCAGCGCCATCCCCCACGGCAAGCGCGGGCGGCTGCCCTCGCTCGCGAGCCGGCGGACGTGCTCGTCCGCGTCTTCCGCCCAGTCGAGCAGCTGCGCGAGCATCCGCTCCCGGTAGCGCAGCAGGAACGGACGCACCGCGAATTCGCTGCTCGAGTACCGAGTCAGCCGGGCGAGCGCCGGAATCGAGCGATCCGGATCGTCTTCGCCGTATACCTCGACGAAGTCGGGAAACATGAGCTGCGGGAGCCCGCTGCCGCATCGGTCTGCGGCCGCGAGCACGATGTCGAGCGCGTCGGCGTACGCTTCCGGCAGTCCCGCCCGCAGCGCGGTCGACGCCCGCCGCATCCGCTGCTTCAGCGCGAGCTCCGCCCAATCGGGCGCGAACACGCGGCCGAGGTAGCCGTCCGCGTCGAACGCCGGATAGACGGCCTTCACCCCGGCGCATACGTTTTCGAAGAACGCTAGATCATACACTTCCTTCAATGCTTCCATGAACGCCCTCCCTGCTCTCTCGCGGCTTCCCCCGGAACAGCCTTAGGCCGCGGGCCTTACTCTTCGTACGCGCGAATGCACTCGAGGAACGCCTGCCCGTATTTCGCGACTTTGTTTTCGCCGACGCCTTTGATGCCGAGCAAAGCTTCCTCCGTCCGCGGCAGCTTCGCGCACATCTCGCGCAGCGTCGCGTCGTGGAATATGGTGAACGGGGGTACCTTCGCCTTGTCGGCGAGCGACTTGCGCACCGCCCGCAGCGCGTCGAACAAATCGCCGCGGCCCGCGTACGCTTCGTCGTCCGCCCCCGCCGTCTCCGCGACGCGCGTAATGCGCTGGAACACGCGCTCCTGCCCCTCGAGCACCGCCACGGCGCGATTCGTCAGCGCGATCGTCGGATACTGCCCGTCCGACATCGCGAGATATCCGTCCGCGACGAAGCCGTTGAGCAAATTGACGAGATCCTTCTCTTTATATTGCTTCAGCGCGCCGTACGTCGGCAGCCGGTCGAACCCGAACTGCCGCACCTTCGCGTCGTTCGCCCCGCGCAGCACCTTCGCGGTCAGGTTGATGCCGAACCGCTGGCGCATCCGGGCGACGCACGAGAACGCCTTCTGCGCCTCCTCCGTCACGTCGACCGCCTCGCGGTCGTCCGTGCAGTTGCCGCAGCGTCCGCAAGGCTTCGCCTCTTCGCCGCCGAAATAGCGCACGATGTACGCCTGCAGGCAGTCCGACGTATGGCAGTAATCGATCATCGACTTCAAATTGCCGTACTCGATCCGCTTGCGGTCTTCGTCGTACTCGTTTTGCTCGATCAGGAATTTCTGCGTGACGATGTCCTGCGGCCCATACAGCAGCACGCATTCGCTCGGCTCGCCGTCGCGTCCGGCGCGTCCCGCTTCCTGATAGTACGATTCCACGTTTTTCGGCAAATTGTAGTGAACGACGTACCGCACGTTCGATTTGTCGATGCCCATGCCGAACGCGTTCGTCGCCACCATCCATTTCAAATCGTCGTATTGGAACAGCTCCTGATTGCGCTGCCGCTCCTCGTCGGAGAGCCCTGCGTGGTAGCGCCCGACTTTGAGACCAAGCTTCTGCAAAAACTTGTGCGTTTCCTCGACTTCCTTCCGCGTGGACGCGTATACGATGCCCGACTCGTTTTTCCGGCCGCGCACGTAGCTTTCGAGAAACTCCTTCTTGTTGACGCCCTTCACGACCGAGAACGTCAGGTTGTCCCGCGCGTAGCCGGTCGTCACCCGATACGGGTCGACCATCTTCAAATGCGCGACGATGTCCGTCTTTACCGCGTCGGTCGCCGTCGCCGTGAACGCCGCCACGACCGGCCGCTTCTTGAGCCGCCCGACGAGCCGGCCGACGTTCATGTAGCTTGGGCGGAAATCGTGCCCCCACTGCGACACGCAGTGCGCCTCGTCCACCGCCAGCAGCGGGATCGGCAGCTCCTCGAGCAGCGACAGAAACCGCTCCGATTCGAGCCGCTCGGGCGCGACGTAAAGAAGCGTATATTTGCCCGCCTTAATGTCTCTGAAGCGCTCGCGCACTTCCTCGGCGGACAGCGTGCTGTTGATGAACGTCGTCGGAATGCCGACCTCCTGCAGCGCGTCCACTTGGTCCTTCATTAAGGAAATGAGCGGCGACACGACGAGCGTCACCCCCGGCAGCATCGCCGCCGGCAGCTGATAGCAGACGGACTTGCCCGCCCCCGTCGGCATGACGCCGAGCACGTCCCGGCCCTGCAAAATGTTCGCGACGAGCTCCTCCTGCCCGTTTTTGAACGAATCGTATCCGAAGTATCGTTTTAAGAACGTTGTAGCTTGCGTTGCGATCATACCGGTTCCCCTTTGCCAAATCGACCAATGCCGTTCTTGCATTATAACGCGGTTTCGGAAGATGCGGTACCCATGCTTCGCCGGTTTGGGGTATAATGCGGGTAACGAGGTGAAAACGATGGATCCGATATGCCCCCGGTTCGAAAAAAGCATGCAAATTATCGGGAAGCGCTGGTCCGGCCTGATCGTTCATCAGCTGATGCAGGGACCGCAGCGGTTTTGCCGCATCGAAGCGGCGCTGCCGAATTTGAGCGGCCGCGTTCTCTCCGAACGGCTCAAGGAGCTCGAGCAGGAAGGCATCATTCGTCGCTCCGTTTATCCGGAAACGCCGGTGCGCATCGAATATTCGCTGACGGACAAAGGACTCGCCCTCGCGCCCGTCTTCCGCGAAGTGCAGAAATGGGCGAGCGAATGGGTCGAAGCCCCCGCCGCAGCGGAAGAGCCGGACTACGCGCCGTAAGCCGCCGCGAGCCGCAGCACCGCGTCCCGCATCGCTTGACGCAGCTCGTCCGGCTCGAGCAGCTCGACGCCGTCCCCGCCGAGCCGAAGCAAGCACTCGACGGCGTAGCCGATCGTCTGCAGATTCGCTTCGACGATAATTCCGCCGCCGTCGACCGGTTCCTCGCGCGCGACCGCGACGTACCGCATCTCCTTCAGCCGCTCGTACGCCGCCGCCGTCAGCTTCAGTTTCGCCGCATAGCTCGGCAGCCGTTCGCGGAACGACGCGATCGATTGCTTCCAATACGACTCCAGATCGAACCCTTCCGGGCGTTCGAACGTCTCCCCCGTCTCCCTGAGCGACGCCACCCGCGATATGCGGTACGTCCTGAATTCGCCGCCGGTCGAGCCGACGACGTACCAGGCGCCCCCTTTGGCCACGAGGCCGAACGGCAGCAGCTCCCGTTCTTCCGCATCGTCCCGTCCGTAACGCATCGCCACTTTCCGACGCGCCCACACCGCGTCGTACAGCGCCGGCAGCCACGGCTGCGTTTCGAACGATTCCCGCCACCCGGCCCCGTCGATATGAATGCGCTCGCGTACCGACCGCGCGTCGTTCCCGCTGCCCGCGGAAGCCGCCTGCAGCAGCCGGTCCCACGTTTCGCGAAACTCCTTCTCCTTGCCCAAATCCGTAAACATCTGCGCCGCCGACGACTGCGACAGCAGCAGCCGCTCGACGTCGTCCCGCTTCAGCCCGTTGAATCGCGCCCGAAACCCTTCCGCGAGCCGCCAGCCGCCGCCGTAGCCGCGTTCCGCGTACACGGGCACGCCCGCCGCGGACAGCGCCTCGAGGTCGCGTGATACGGTCCGCGGCGACACCTCCAGCTTTTCCGCAAGCTCCCGCACCGTCAGCGTCGCGCCGTTCTGCAGCGCGAACAGAATGGACAGCAGCCGATCCGCTTTCATGCGTTCGACGCACCTCTTTCTCTTTCTGTTCCGTTTCCTCCATCTTATCAAACAAATATGACAACGGGTGACTTATTTCCGAGGCTATACTGACGGAGGTTCATTACCAAATTCGAGGAACGAAGGAGATAGGAAACGATGAATAAACCGTTGGAAGGACAAGTGGCCGTCGTCGCCGGCGCGACGCGGGGAGCCGGGCGCGGCATCGCGGTTAAGTTGGGAGAAGCGGGTGCGACCGTATACGTCACCGGGCGAACGACGCGGGACAGCCGCTCCGACGTCGGCCGCGGCGAGACGATCGACGAAACGGCCGAGCTCGTGACGGCCGCAGGCGGCGTCGGCATCGCGGTGCGGACGGATCATACCGTGGAGAGCCAAGTTAAAGCGCTATTCGAACGAGTCGATCGGGAGCAGGAGGGCAGGCTGGACATTCTCGTGAACGATGTCTGGGGATGCGAGAGCTTGATCGAATTCGGGCGCCCGTTCTGGGAGCAGCCGCTGTCGAACGGCCTCACGATGCAGCAGCGCGCCGTCGTTTCACATTTGATCACGAACTACTACGGCGTGCCGCTCATGGTGAAGCGGCGCCGCGGCCTCGTCATCGAAGTGACGGACGGCGTCGACTACAGCTACCGCGGCATGCTGTATTACAGCATGGCTAAGGTCGCGAATATCCATTTGGCCGCCGCGCTCGCGGAGGAGCTGCGCCCGTACGGCGTGGCGGCGCTGTCGCTGACGCCCGGCTTTCTGCGCTCCGAGCAGATGCTCGACCATTTCGGCGTCACGAAGGACAACTGGCGCGACGCCGCGGCGAAAGATCCGCACTTCCTCGCCTCGGAAACGCCCGCATACATCGGCGCGGCGGTCGTCGCGCTCGCGAGCGATCCCGGCATCTTCGCGAAGTCGGGGCAGGCGTACAGCACGTGGCGCTGCGCGGACGAATACGGCATCCGCGACGAAGACGGCACGCAGCCGCATTGGGGCAGCTACTATGCCGGCATTCAGCATTCGTGATAATACTGGATAAGACCTCGCAGCCATTCCCGGTCGACCGCTTCGCCCGTATCCGTTTGCATCGCGCGCCTGAGCGCGTCGACCTCTTCGCTTAGGCTCGGGCGGTCCCCTTCCCGCTTCGCCAGCCACTCGTGGTAGTAAAGCAGGCGCTCGTATTGTCCGATATGCTTTTCCTTGAGGTGATCGTCGATCGCGGCGGTCACCTCTTCCACCATCCGCAGCCAGAAGCTGAACCGGTCGTTGGAGAGCCGCATCATCGGCTTCAGCTCCATCTGCAGCCCCGTTTCGTATTCGTCGGTGCTGCGCCCGAACGCGTGACCGACGCCGTTGCGCATTTTTCTCAGCTCGTTAAGCTCCTTGCAGCACTCCTTCAGCTTCGCGGGGGCGGCGCCGAACAGCCGCTCGTAGTGCTGGATGCGCGTGTTCCAATCCCCTTTCGTAAAATGGACCGCGTATTCCGAATAGTTGTACCCTGGGCGGGACTTGAGCAGCGTCAGGCCGTCGATGGCGCCGGGCGCGCCGATGATGAGGCCCGGATTCGACTCGATCGCGAGCGCCGTCACGCGTCGCAAATAAATTTCCATATATGAGTTCACCGCGACGGAGGCGGACAGCCGAACCCAATTATTGAAATCCTTGAAATCCTTCTCCCACTTCTCGAGCGTGGGGGCGATCCGTTTCTGGTGCTTGTGGGGCACCGTGAACACGGTCGTCGGGCGGAGCCGCTTGTCCGCTTTTTTCACGACGTCCGTCGTCCGCTTCGCCGCGATAATATGGGACCAGTACAAGCCGTTGATCTCGTCGTGATGCTTCGTGAACAGCCGGTGCGGGAACGTGCTGCCGGGGGAACTTTGCCATCTCGAAAACATGCCGTGTCCTCTTGAACGAATAGTATGTAGTCAATTGTGTATTCCAGTATGCCCCGGATATAGTTCGGTTATTTGCGAGGGGGCCGCATCTTTCCTCCATGGCGCCGAATAAGGAACATTTGTCCCTTGCAGCCCGCCGCCATGCCGCCCAACCGCCGAATAAAGAACATTTGTCCCTTACAGACCGCTGCCGCGCCGCCCAACCGCCAAATAAGGAACATTTGTCCTTTGCAAACCCCCGCCGCGCCGCCCAACCGCCAAATAAAGAACATTTGTCCCTTAAAAACCGCCGCCATGACGCCCAACCACCGAATAAGAAACATTTGTCCCTTACAGACCGCCGCCATGACGCCCAACCGCCGAATAAGGAACATTTGTCCCTTGCAGACCGCCGCCATGCCTCTCAACCGCGGAATAAGGAACATTTGTCCCTTACAGACCGCCGCCGCGCCGCCCAACCGCCGAGTAAGGAACATTTGTCCCTTACAGACCGCCGCCATGCCGCCCAACCACCGAATAAGGAACATTTGTCCCTTACAGACCGCCGCCGCACCGCCCAACCGCGGAATAAGGAACATTTGTCCCTTGCAAACCGCCGCCGCGCCGCCCAACCGCCGAATAAGGAACATTTGTCCTTTACAGACCGCCACCGCGCTGCACAACCGCCAAATAAGGAACATTTGTCCTTTGCAAACCCCCGCCGCGCCGCCCAACCGCCAAATAAAGAACATTTGTCCCTTAAAAACC
>NZ_DASQNA010000006.1 GCF_035645195.1 Paenibacillus sp.
CCGTGCGCCGCACCGGCGCTCGCCGCCGCTCGCGCGAGCCAGCGGTCCGCCGCCGCCTCCGCGGCCCCCAGCGCCCGCTCCCACGCCGCCAGCCACGCCTCCGCCGCGCCGTCCCCGCCGGCGGCCCCGCCCGCGCGCAGCGCCGCCGCTTGCTCTCGGCCGCGGCGCATCGCTTTCCGCGCCTCCGCCGCCAATCTTCTCCGGGCTGCATCCTCCGCAACCGCTCGAATCAATGCAAAAACCTCCCGTCAATCCCGTAATCTGCAGGCTACAGATAACGTATTCGACGGGAGGTCGGCCTATGTCGCTAGTTAGGGGAGCGCCCGCTGCAGGAACGCGCTCGCCCGGTCGACGTAATCCGTTTTCACCTTGCGGTACACGAGCTCGTGGGTCGCGTTCGGCACGAGCCAAAACTCGGATTTCGGATGCGCCGCGGTCTGATTCATCGCGATGTCGCGTATGATTTCGTACGGCGAGCGCTCGTCTAGCGTGCCGTGAATGAACAGCGTCGGAATTTCGTATGCGGTGTTCTTGATTTCTTGGTAAGGCACTTCGTTCATGCCGGAGCCGTTGACCAGCGGGTACAGCCAGCGCAGCATCGTCAAGGACGGCTCCCGCGGCAAATCGGCGTATTGCTTCAAGTTATGATACAGCGTATCCGGCTCGAGGACGAACGTGCTGTCCAAAATCATCGCGTCGATCTCCTCGCTCCGCAGGGCGGCTTGGAGCGCGGTGCCCGCGCCCATCGAGAAGCCCCATACGACGACGTCTTCGGCGCCGCGGGAGCGCGCATATCGGACGGCGCCGAGCAGGTCGTCCGACTCCCTCGCGCCGCCGGTCACGACGCGGTCGTCGTTATATACATACCCGTAATCGAACATAAGGGCGTTATAGCCGAGGTCGTGAGCGAGGCGCGCGAGCTCGTAAATCGGCACCCAAATTTCTTCCCGGTTGCCGCCGTATCCGTGCGAGAATACGATCGTTCGGTCGGACGATGCGGCGGCGGGTATGTACCAGCCTTCCAAGATGTCGCGACCGTTCTCCGCGAAGAACGAAACGTCCTCGTACGGCAATTGAAGGGTGAGCGTCGGATTGGATTGGATCGGCGCGACGTCGGGACGGGCCAAGATCCACGCGATATAGGCGTACAGTACGACGACCCCGGTGAAAGCGATCAACAGGATTGCGAGCGCGAGGCCCGCGAGCGAGGAGGCGAGATTGCGGCGGCGTTTCCCTCGTTCGAGCGCAAGGGAGCCGGCGACGTTCGTCAATGGACTGGAAGCGCTTTCGTAGGAAGCGGAAGAAAGAGACGACGACGTTGTTGCGATCGGTTCCATGTGCCGACCCTCCTCTTAACGTTAATACGGTTAAATTTATAGTACGCACGAGCAAACCGGCGGTCAATGGCTTTGTCTGAATTGTAAGACTGTTGTAAAACGGCTGTAACATAGGACTGGAAGATCATGGCCAAAGGCGCAAGATTCAAGTCTTTACGCCCGAGATTCTCGTGGTATACTTAAAATATGAAAAAGAGTTTCACTCCACGGAACGATAGCCGACGACGGGGGATCTGTGATGGAGGACGGGAAATTAACGGTTCGCGCGGTCGAGCGCGCGTTGGATATATTGTTGGTGTTTACCGAGCACACGAGCCTCGGTTTGACGGAAATCGCCGATAAGGTAGGCTTGCATAAGAGCACTGTGCACCGGCTGCTGGCTTCGCTGGAAGGGAAGGGGTTTCTCATCCGAGACGCCGGAACGGAGAAGTACCGGCTCGGATTTCGGGTTTGGGAGCTGTCCGCGCAGCTGGCGGGGCAATCGGACGATCCGGGCGCGCTGGTGCTCCCGGAGATGGAGCGGCTGCGCGATTTGGTAGGCGAGACGATCAGTTTGTATATTCGCGAGGGCAACGAGCGCATTCGCATCCAGGCGGTGCAGAGCCACCACGCGATTCGCCGGGTCGCTCCGGTCGGGGCGAGAATGCCGCTGTATGTCGGGGCGTCGAGCAAGGTGTTGCTCGCGTTCGAGGACGAGCGCGTGCGCGACGCGCTGCTCCGCTCGCCGGACTGGCCGGCGTCGATCGACCAGGCGTCTTTCCTGCGGGGGCTGGAGGATATCCGCGCTCAAGGCTATGCGACCAGCGTCGAGGAACGGGAGCCGGGAGCGGCGGCCGTGGCGGCGCCCATCCTGACGGGGAAGGGGCGGCTGGCGGCCGCGCTGGCGGTGTCCGGTCCCTCGAACCGGCTGACGCTGGAGATGATGCGCGAAATCGCGCCGCAGGTCATGGAAGCGGCAAGACGCATGGGCACGATGATGAAATAGCGATCACGGGAGCGAGCGGCGTCCATTGGGACGCCGCTTTTATTATGTGGTTTAGTTGCGCATTGCAACTAAGTAGTTGTATAATTCAACTATCACGATGACTCGGAGATGATCTTCATGAGCGATACACTGCAGCAGCTGGTGGCCGAATTCGTCCGCAGCTTCGGGCTGCACGACGGCGAGACAACGCCCTGCGGCAAACCGATCCCGGTGTCCGAGGCGCATGCGCTCGCGGAGCTGTCGGGCGGCGAAGGCCTCAGCCAGAACGAACTCGCGCGCCGCTTGCAGCTCGAGAAGAGCACCGTCAGCCGGCTTGTCGCCTCGATGGAGCGCCGCGGCTGGCTGGAGCGGCGGACGGACGGCGCCGATTCCCGCGTTCGCCGGCTGTACTTGTCCCCGGCGGGCCGAAGGGTGGCGGGCGAAGTCGAGGCGGCGCGGCGGGACAAGTTCCGGAGGCTCGCCGGTTATCTCGGAGCCGATGAAATGCAGTCCGTCGAAACAGGGCTGCGAAGCCTGCTGACGGCGCTGCGGAAAGAGAAGGAGGAAGGAAACGATGATCGGAACGAAGATGAAAGTTGATGTGCGCATGGCCGTCTTGGCCGCCGCGCTGAGCGCGCTGCTGGCCGGCTGCGCCTCCGCAGGGGGGACGGAGCCGGCTGCGAGCGGGGCGGACGCTGCGGCTCCGTACGCCGGCTACGAGACCCGCGAAATCGCGGCGTTGGCGCCAGAGCGAGTAGAATCGCTGCTCGCCGGCGGCGGGGCGGGCTACGCGCTCGCGGCTGAGGTGAACGGCTATCCGGGCCCGAAGCACGTGCTCGACTTCGCCGAGAAGCTCGAGCTGACGGCGGAGCAGCGGGCCGCGACGGAAGCGATGTACGGCGAGATGAAGGAGCGGGCGACGGAGCTCGGACGCCGCATCGTTGAGCTGGAGCGGGAGCTCGACCGCGCGTTCAAGAGCGGCGAGGCGAGCGAGGAGGAGCTGGCGAGGCTGACGGCGGACATCGCCGAGACGGAGGGACGGCTCCGGTACGTGCATCTCGAGACGCATCTGCGGATGCGGGAGGCGTTAACGGCGGAGCAGACGACGACGTACAACGAGCTGCGCGGCTACGCCGGCGATGGCGCAGGCCATGAAGGACATGGCGGCGAGCACCAAGCGCATTAGCCCTTGGCGCGGCGGTCGGCGGGGAACAGCACAAATGTCGAGCGGTCGGCCGGCAAGAGCGCAAAAAGTGTGCAATCATGGCGGTCGGCTGCGTCGGCGCGGGGAACAGCGCTCGATCGTCCCAATGACGGCCGGCGGGAACGCGCTCTCTCGGCAGCATCTATTCATTTCTGCGCACAAAAAACGCCCGGCTTCGAGTCTTAAGCTCGAAGTCGGGCGTTGTTCGTTTTACAAAATTCGTTACGCCATCAGCTGACGGAGAACCGTCTGCAGGATGCCGCCGTTGCGATAGTAGTCAACATCGACCATGGAGTCGAGGCGCACGATCGCGTCGAAGGAGAACTGCGAACCGTCGGTGCGAGTCGCCGTCACTTTTACCGTTTGACCCGGCTTCACGTCGTTGCTGAGGCCCTCGATGTCGAACGTTTCCGTGCCGTCGATGCCGAGCGTCTTCCAGCTTTGGCCTTCGACGAATTGCAGCGGGAGAACGCCCATGCCGACGAGGTTGGAGCGGTGAATCCGCTCGAAGCTCTCCGCGATGACCGCTTTCGCGCCGAGCAGGAACGTGCCCTTCGCCGCCCAGTCGCGGGAGGAGCCTGTGCCGTACTCTTTGCCTGCGATGACGACGGTCGGCGTGCCGTCCGCTTGGTACTTCATCGCCGCGTCGTAGATCGGCATTACTTCGTCCGTCGGCAGATACTTCGTTACGCCGCCTTCCGTGCCCGGAGCGACTTGGTTCCGGATGCGGATGTTCGCGAACGTGCCGCGCATCATGACTTCGTGGTTGCCGCGGCGCGAGCCGTACGAGTTGAAGTCTTCCTTCTTCACGCCGTGCTCGATCAGATACTTGCCCGCCGGCGAGTCAGCCTTAATGCTGCCCGCAGGCGAGATGTGGTCCGTCGTGACGGAGTCGCCGAGCAGCGCCAGCGTCTTCGCGCCGCGGACGTCGACGATGTCGTCCAGCTGCTCGCCGAGGTTCGTGAAGAACGGCGGGTTCTGGATGTACGTCGACTTGTCGTCCCACTCGTACAGTTCGCCTTCGGCGACCGGGATCTCGTTCCAGCGCGGGTTCGCGCGGAATACGTCGCTGTACTTCGCGGCGTAGATGCCCGGATTCATCGCGGCGTTGATCGTGTCCATGATTTCCTGGGACGACGGCCAAATGTCTTTCAGGTATACCGGCTGACCGTCCTTATCCGTGCCGATCGGCTCGGAGGAGAGGTCGATGTCGACCGTGCCCGCGAGCGCGTATGCGACGACGAGCGGCGGCGAAGCGAGGTAGTTCGCTTTGACGGCCGGGTGGACGCGGCCTTCGAAGTTCCGGTTGCCGGACAGGACGGATGCGACCGTCAGATCGTTATCCGTAATCGCGGCTTGGACTTCGTCCGGCAGCGGGCCGGAGTTGCCGATACACGTCGCGCAGCCGTAACCTGCGACGTGGAAGCCGAGCGCCTCGAGCGGCTCGACGAGACCGGCGTTCTTCAGGTACTCCGTAACGACCAGGGAACCCGGCGTCAGGGAGCTCTTCACGTAGCCCGGCTTCGTGAGGCCGCGCTCGACGGCTTTCTTCGCGAGCAAGCCCGCGCCGACCATAACGCTCGGGTTGGACGTGTTCGTGCAGGACGTGATCGCCGCGATGACGACCGCGCCGTTCTTCATTTGGGAAACGGAGCCGTCCGGATGCTTCACGTCGACGACTTCGGCGAGCTTCTCTTCGGAGAGGCCGTAGCCGCCTTTGTCGACCGGCGTGCGCACGATCGTGTTGTACGTTTCCTTCATCGCCGTCAGCTCGATGCGGTCCTGCGGACGCTTCGGGCCGGCGAGCGACGGAACGACGGTGCCGAGGTCGAGCTCGATCGTGTCGGTGAACACCGGATCCGGCGTGTCGTCCGTACGGAACATGCCTTGAGCTTTGTAGTACGCTTCGACGAGCGCGACTTGCTCTTCCGAGCGCGCCGTGCCGCGGAGGTAGTTCAGCGTTTCTGCGTCGACCGGGAAGAAGCCGATCGTCGCGCCGTATTCCGGCGCCATGTTAGCGACCGTTGCGCGGTCCGCAAGCGTAATGGAGCTGAGGCCGGAACCGTAGAATTCTACGAATTTGCCGACGACGCCTTTTTTACGCAGCATTTGGGTAACAGTCAGCGCGAGGTCGGTCGCCGTAGCGCCTTCCGCGAGCTTGCCCGTCAGCTTGAAGCCGATGACGTCCGGCGTGACGAAGTAGAGCGGTTGGCCGAGCATGCCGGCTTCCGCCTCGATGCCGCCGACGCCCCAGCCGACGACGCCGAGACCGTTGATCATCGTCGTGTGGGAGTCCGTGCCGACCAGGGAATCCGGGAATACTTCGACTTCGCCGTCGACGTTCTTCGTCGCCGCTACGGAAGCGAGGTACTCGAGGTTAACCTGGTGGACGATCCCTGTGCCCGGAGGCACCGCGCGGAAGTTATCGAACGCGGTTTGCGCCCAGCGCAGGAAGCGGTAGCGCTCTTCGTTGCGCTCGAATTCGACCTTCTGGTTGTATTCGAGAGCGTTCGTCGTGCCGAAAGCGTCGACCATGACCGAGTGGTCGATGACGAGGTCTACCGGTACGAGCGGGTTGATTTTCTTCGGGTCGCCGCCCTTTTTCTTCACGGTGTCGCGCATCGCCGCGAGGTCGACGACGACCGGAACGCCGGTGAAGTCCTGCAGTACGATACGGGACGGAATGAACGGAATTTCTTTGTTGTTGTCTTTGTTCGAAGCCCAGTTCGCGATTTGAGCGACATGCTCTTCCGTAATCGCGCGGCCGTCGAATTGACGAATCGCCGCTTCGAGCAACACCTTGATCGAGAACGGCAGCTTGGAGACGTCGCCGAATTTCGCTTCCAGATCGCTCAGCGAGTAGTACTGATATTGGCTGGAGCCGACGGAAAGCGTTTTGCGTACGCCGTAATGGTCGCGTTTCGCCATAATGTACAACCCATCCTCTCTGCACAAAATATTCTGCCCTCACGAAACCCAGTCGCATTTGCGGAACCTTTTCCCGACGGAAGAAACGATGTACATTCGCTTGTTTGTTCCACTAGATGAAACTCGATTTCATTATTGCATCTATAGTTAGTATAGCCTCTCGGGGCTTGTTGGTAAAGGGTTAAATTTCCCTCATGAAGCGCCTTCCCGGCGCATATACATGTCGATACAGCATGGTGCGTCCCGGCAGCCGAACTATATTTTTTTCACGTTGGAGGCACATTCATGAGTTGGAAACCTATATTGTATGAATATGTAAACGGCGCGAACGTTCGAGAGGCGGAAGGGGCGGCGACCGGCGCTTTGCTGCCCTCAGGCGAAAGGAGCAGGCTGAAGCGGGTGCAGGCCGCTTACGCCGAACGCGGCGCCAGGCTGCTGGATTGCGAAACGAGACTAACTCTCCGCCGGGTCCGGGAGGGCGAACGGGAAACGGTGGCCGACATCGACATGCGGCGGACGCTGCGTTTTCGCACGCGCGGCGTCGAGCACTGCGAGGAGCGCGTCGACCGGGAGCGGGTGACGCTGCAGCGCGGACCGGACAACGCGTGGGCCGTCGTGCGGGCGGAGCCGATTCTGCAAGAGCGGCGGACGGGCGGCGCCCCCGCTGCGGTCTTCGGGAGCGATGGCGCCGCACCTTCGCTGCGCGCCGCGCCGCTGCTGAACGAGCGGGTGCTCGTGCGCGGGTCGGCGGCGCCCTTCGAGCGAGCCGGGGCGTACGACCGCGAAGCGGCGCGCGCTTACGCGGAGCGGCACTGGAACGATCCGAATCCGGCGTTCATTCACTTCGACGTCGATTGCACGAACTACGTCTCCCAGTGCCTCTATGCAGGGGGAGCGCCAATGAACTATACTGGGGTGAGGGAGTCGGGCTGGTGGTACCGGGGCCGTTCCGGCGGCCGCGAGCTGTGGAGCTACAGCTGGAGCGTGGCGCACGCGCTTCATTGGTATTTGTCGGCGAGCCGGCGGGATGGGCTTGCCGCGGAGACGGTTTCCTCGGCCGCGGAGCTGACGATCGGCGATGTGATTTGCTACGATTTCGACGGCGACGGCCGGTTCGAGCACAGCGTTATCGTGACCGGCGCGGACGGCGCGGGCATGCCGCTCGTCAACGCGCATACGACGAACAGCCGCGCCCGGTATTGGGATTACCGGGACTCCTACGCTTGGACGGATCGAACCGCGTATCGGTTTTTCCGCATCCGGGATGCGTTTTAGCAAGCTATCAAGAGAAACGACGGAGGTTTCCATGAACAAGAAGATTCGAGTCGGCATCATCTACGGGGGGAAATCGGGAGAACACGACGTATCGCTCTCCACCGCCAAAGCGGTGATCGGCGAATTCGATTTCGATAAATACGAGGTGTTTCCTTTTTATATTACGAAGCAAGGCGAATGGCGGGCGGGCGCCCAGCTGCTCGCGCCGGTCGACGATAAGAAGCGCCTGACGTTCGAGAACGGCGCCGTCGTGGGCGAAAATTCGAGCGCGCTGACGCCGCTGTTCGGTGCTCTGACCGGCTCGACCGCCGCCGCTTCGGCGCCGGCCGTCTCCGCCGCGGCCGCAGCCCCCAAAGAGGTCCTTGTCGCCGCGGCCGGCGGCGCCGTCGACGCGCATGAGGTGGACGTCGTGTTCCCGCTGCTGCACGGCACGTTCGGCGAGGACGGCACGATCCAAGGGATGCTGGAAATGCTCAACATCCCGTACGTCGGCGCGGGCGTGCTCGCCTCCGCGGTCGGCATGGATAAAGTCGCGATGAAAAAAATGTTCGCCTCCGAAGGGCTGCCGCAGTGCGTGTACCGCTATTTCACCCGCAGCCAGTGGGAGCGCGACCGCTCTTATTACTTAATGGAAATCGAAATGTCGCTCGGCTACCCGTGCTTCGTAAAGCCTGCGAATCTCGGCTCGTCGGTCGGCGTGTCCAAGGCGCGCAACCGCGAGGAGCTGATCGAGGCGGTGCGCGAGGCGCTCCAGTTCGATCGCAAGGTGATCGTGGAGGAATTCGTCGACGCCCGCGAAATCGAGGTGAGCGTGCTCGGCAACGATCAGCCTCGTGCGTCCGTTCCGGGGGAAATCGCTTCCTCGAGCGAGTTCTACGATTATAAAGCGAAGTACATCGACGGGAAGTCGGTCATGACGATTCCGGCGGACATTCCGCTCGAGACGGCGCAGGAAGCGCAGGAGCTCGCCATTCGCGCGTTCCAGGCGATCGACGGCACCGGGCTGTCGCGCGTCGACTTCTTCCTGAAGAAGGACGACGGGAAGCTCCTGCTCAACGAGATCAACACGCTTCCGGGCTTCACGCCGTTCTCGATGTATCCGCTGTTGTGGAAAGAGAGCGGGCTTACGTACCGCGAGCTGCTCGACGAGCTGATCCGGCTCGCGATCGAGCGCCATCAGGAGAAGCAGAGCATCAAATACGGTCTGGACGACTAAGCGCGTCCGCCTTCGGGCGGCGCGTTTTTATTTTGTTTCGGGAGAGCGGTCGGCAGGGGCGGATGGCGGGCAGTAGGCGCAAAAATGCGGCTATTTGGCGTTTGGTGGGGCGGCTGGCGGGCAGTAGGCGCAAAAATGCGGCTATTTGGTGTTTGATGGGGCGGCTGGCGGGCAGTAGGCGCAAAAATGCGGCTATTTGGCGTTTGATGAGGCGGGTTGCGGGCAGTAGGCGCAAAAATGCGGCGAATTCACGGCAGGCAGGCTAGTTCGTGGTCCGTTTGGGAACAATACCCTTCAACGAAATCCGGCAAACAGGAGGTACCCCGTCGTATGATCGTCCGTTTCGGCTATGTCGCGATGTCCGTCCATATCAAAAACGCGTCGCCGTCCAAAACGATGACCGCCACGCTGTTCCAGACGATTCCCGACCGCGAAGCCGCCGTCCGCAAGCTCGAGCGCATCGCCGCCGAAAACCTGCACAACACGCTCCGCCTGCTGAAGCACAACAGGGCGGAAGGCATCAAGCTTTACCGCCTCTCCTCGAAGCTGATCCCGCTGCTGACGCACGAGATGCTGGAAGGGTGGGACCCGCTCGACGCGCTCGAGGAAGACTTCCGGCGGCTCGGCGACTACGCCAAGACGAACGGCATGCGCCTCAGCTTCCATCCCGATCACTTCACGGTGCTGAGCACCCCGCGCAAGGACGTGCTCCAGAAATCGGAGAAAGACCTCGATTGGCACGTCTCAATGCTCGAGCGCATGGGGCTCGACGAGCGATACAAGTGCAACATCCATATCGGAGGCACCTACGGCAACAAAGAGAAAGCGTACGAGCGCTTCCTCCGCCAATTCGCGGCGATGCCGGATCGGCTGCGGCATCGGATCACGCTGGAGAACGACGACAAGACGTTCACCGCCAAGGAAACGTTGGCAGCGTGCCAAGCGGTCGGCGTGCCCATGGTGCTCGACGTGCACCACCATGCCGTCAACAACGAGGGGGAGCGGATCGTCGAGCTGTGGGAGGACATTCAGCGCACGTGGCTGACGGAGAAGGCGCGCGCGGAAGCGGCGCTGCGGACGGCCGGGGGAGCGGCGGACAGAAGCGAAGGGGCGGCGCTCGTGCCGGAGCGGGAGCCGGTCGGCGCCTACGCAGCCGCAGCTTCCTCCGGCGGCGATGCGCATGCCGCCGCAATCGCAGCGCCCGCGTTCGCCGCGGAGGCCGCAGGCGAGCCGACGCTGACGGACGAGCTGCTCGCGCCGAAAATCCACGTATCCAGTCCGAAAAGCGACAAAGACCCGAGAGGCCACGCCGATTACGTCGATGCGGACGGCTTCTTCGCCTTCTTGCGCGACATCGCGCCGATGACGCCTCGTCTCGACGTCATGATCGAAGCGAAAATGAAAGACGACGCCTTGTTCCGCCTCGTCGAAGAGATCGCCGCGAAGCCCGGCGTGCGCCGCCTCGGAGGCGCGATCGTCGAACTGTAACCGGGGGCGAAAAATTAGCGAGATTCGACATGTTTCATTCTTGCTTTTCCCGAGAAGTTGGGGTACGTTGGAAGACAGGTGAAAAGCTTGTACATGAAAGGGAGTCGAACCGAATGGAACCGTTGTTGCAAGGAAAAACTATACTCGTTATGGGCGTCGCCAACGATCGGAGCATCGCTTGGGCGATCGCGCAATCGCTGGCCGGCCAAGGGGCTCGGCTCATTTTCACATATGAGAACGAACGCGTCGAAGAGCGCGTGAAGAAGCTGGCGGATACGATCCCGAACTCTACGGTGCTCCCGTGCAATGTGGCGGTGGACGAAGAGATCGACAATCTCGCTTCGCTCATCAAAGACCAGTTCGGCGTCATCCACGGCCTCGTGCACAGCATCGCGTTCGCGAAGACGGAAGAGCTCGAGGGCATGTACGTCGACACGTCCCGCGCCGGATTCGCGCTCGCGCATGACATCAGCGCGTATTCGCTCGTCGCGGTCGCCCAGCGCATCCATCCGCTCATGACCGAAGGCGGCAGCATCATGACGATGACGTACCTCGGCGCGGAGCGCGCGATGAAAAACTACAACGTCATGGGCGTGGCGAAAGCGGCGCTCGAAGCGAGCGTTCGCTACCTCGCGGCGGATCTCGGCCCGTCGAACATCCGGGTCAACGCGATCTCCGCAGGTCCGATCCGCACGCTCGCGGCGAAGGGCATCAGCGGCTTCAACTCGATCCTGAAGCAGGTCGAGGAGAAGGCGCCGCTGCGCCGCACGACCGAGCAAGCCGAAGTAGGCGACACGGCGCTGTTCCTGATGAGCCATTTGTCGCGCGGCATTACCGGCGAAGTCATCTACGTGGACAACGGTTATCATATCGTAGGGGTATAATCTACGGCCGGCGTCGGCTCCAGGCCGGTGTCCCGAAGGCCCGTCGTCGATTAGGCGACGGCCTTTTTTTTTCGTTTAAGGGGCATCCGTGCGAAACTGTCGGCCCGGCCCATACGTATAATTTGGATAAGCAATCGAAGGGGAGAGAACAGGAGCCGATGAGCAATCACGAACGGGAGACGTACACCGTCACCGGGAAATCGTTCACTGCGGTCGCCGTGAACATGGCGGCGAAAGCGGGCGAATATATGAAAAGCAAGCTCGGCCAAGCGACGGACGTGCGCGTGAAAACGTCGCCGCACGATCTCGTGACCGAAGTGGACAAGGGAACGGAAATTTTGATCCGCAAAATCATTCATACGTATTTTCCGACGCACGACATACTGGGGGAAGAAGGCGTAGAGCCCGGCGCGGAAGCGTCGAGGCTGGCGCTGGAAGCGGTGAAAGACCGCGAGTACGTTTGGATCGTCGATCCGATCGACGGGACGACGAATTTCATTCACGGCCTGCCGTTCTATTCGGTATCGATCGCGCTGGCGCATCGCGGCGAAGTCATCGTCGGCGTCGTGTACGACCCGTCTCGAGACGAATTGTTCGTCGCCGAGAAAGGGAAGGGCGCGTACGTGCACGGCAAGCGCATTCAGGTGTCGCCGGAGGAAGAGCTGGCGGGCAGCCTCGTCGCGACGGGCTTCCCGACCGACCGCCAACACGTGCTGCCGCTCGCGCTGAAGCAGATCGAGTCCGTAGCGCCGCGGGTGCGCAACATCCGGGCCGGCGGCTCGGCGGCGCTGCATCTCGCGTACGTCGCCGCGGGACGCCTCACCGGGTTCTGGGAGGCGAACTTGAACGCATGGGACATCGCCGCGGGCATGCTGCTCGTGCAGGAGGCCGGCGGGAAAGTGACGGACATGAACGGGGAGCCGTACGGCCTGCACGTGCGGGACGTCGCCGCGACGAACGGCCGCATTCACGACGATCTGATCGCCGCCATTCGGTAATGGGCCATAGGAGCGAGGAGGTCGGCTCGAACGGCCGCAGCCCGAATCGCTTCGCCCGAACGCAAAGCGAACGAAACGAAAGCCCTAGCTTCCATCGGAAGCCAGGGCTTTCTGTATTCAGGATGAAACGCCGCCGCCTCTGCAGCGGTATTAAGTATAAACAAACTTTATCGGAGGGAATTCAAGAGATGAAGAAACGATCGATTCTCGGAGCGATGTTGCTGGCGTTCGCGCTGCTTACGGGATGCTCCGTGCTGGAGGGCGCGAATACGGCGTTGGAACAGGCGAATACGACGCTGTCGTACGCGGCCGAGGCGGGAGCGTTCATCAACGACGCCAACCGGTTCGCGGAGCAGGTGCCGCAGCTCGCCGAGCAGGCGCTGGCAAACCCGGAGACGCTCGAGCAACTGCGCGGCGAAATGCAGTCGATGCAAGAACGCATCGCCGCGTTCGCCTCGCTGCAGGCGCCCGAGTTCGCCGCAGACATCCACCGGCAGCTGACCGAGACGAACGAGATCGTACGCGCGCAGCTCGAGCAGTACGTGCAGCAGATCGACGCACAGACGATCGATCTCGCGGCGCTGGCGAACGCGCCGGTGCTGGAGACGATCCGGGGCATGACGGATCTGCTTAACGCGCTGGAGCAGCTGGGGCAATGACGGGCCGGGTCAGGCGACGGGGCTCCGGCGTACGGAACGAAGCGGCTTCGGTCCTCCGAAACCGACTGGTTATAAAAACGTTTGCTGTTCCGGCGGAGATTCGGTAAATTAAATAAATACACTTATAACAGTCGTCGGAGGAACGTTGAAGATGGAACGAACATTTGCCAAAACGATTTCGCGGGCGAAGTCGTCCGCCGTGCGGGAGATTTTGAAATTAACGCAAAATTCGAAGGTGCTCTCTTTCGCAGGCGGCTTGCCGGCGGAAGACTCGTTCCCGGCGGAGGCGATTCGCGAAGCGTACGAGCGCGTATTCGCTCGGGGAGCGGGCGCGCTGCAGTACGGGTTGACCGAAGGGGTGCTCGCGCTGCGGGAGTGGCTGACCGAGTTTCTTCGCGCGAAAGGGGTCGAGACGTCCCCGGACAAGCTGCTGGTGACGACCGGCTCGCAGCAGGCGATCGACCTCGCGTTCCGCGTCATGATCGATCCGGGCGATTATGTGCTCGTCGAGCGCCCGACGTACCTCGCCGCGCTGCAGGCGCTGTCGCTCGCGGACGGCCGGGTGGCGGAGGTCGATTCCGACGCCGAGGGGATGTTGCCGGACGATCTCGAAGCGAAGCTTCGGGAGTTTCGCCCGAAAATCGTATACGTGACGCCGACGTTCTCCAACCCGGGCGGCAAGCTCTGGTCGGACGAACGCCGCCGCGCGCTCGCGGAGCTCGCTCGCCGCTACGGGGCGCTCGTCATCGAGGACGATCCGTACGGCGACATCCGGTTCGATCCGAATCTCCGCGTGACGACGCTCTACGAAACGGACGCCGCGCTCGGAGGCGAAGGCAACGCGCTGTATCTCGGCTCGTTCTCCAAGACGGTGGCGCCCGCGCTGCGCACCGGCTTCGCCGCAGGCCCCGAGGACGTTATTAGAATGATGGAGAAGGCGAAGCAGGCGTCCGACCTGCATTCGAGCGGCGTCGACCAGCTGGCGCTGTACGAGCTCGTCACCCAATGGGATCTCGCAGGGCATATTCGTTCGATCTCGGCGATGTACCGAGAGCGGATGGAAAGGCTGACTGCGCACATGACGGGCGCTCCGTGGGAGCTGCTTCGCTGGAACCGGCCGCAGGGCGGCATGTTCCTGTGGGCGACGCTGCCCGAGTCGTGGGTCGCCGTCGATCTGTTGAAGCTCGCGGTCGAGGAAGGCGCCGCCTTCGTGCCCGGCGAACCGTTCTACGCCGGCGAGCCGGCGCGCAACACGCTGCGCATCAATTTCACACATACGCCGCCCGCGCTCGTGCCCGAAGGTCTCGAACGGCTGGCGCGCGCCATCCAGCGGTACGCCCAAGGCTAAAGGCCTAGTATAGGGTGCCGTCCCTCCGTCAACACTGGGTAAAAAAAGACGGAGGCGACGGCATTTTGTCTATCGATGAAAAGAAAAAGCTATTGAATTACGGCAGTCTGCTGCTCGGCATCGGGCTCGCGGGCGCGTTCGACGGCGTCGTGTTCCACCAGCTGCTGCAGTGGCACAGCGTGTATATGCACACGCACCGGCACGGACAAATCGTCAGCGATGGTTTGTTCCACGGCATTACGACCGTTGCGCTCGCGATCGGGGCCATCCTGCTGTGGCGCGCCGGCGCGCCGGGCGGCGTGAGACGAGGCAAGCGGCTGCTGCTCGGCGGGGCGTTGCTCGGCGCCGGCGGCTTCAACGTGATCGAGGGCCTCATCAACCATCATCTGCTGCAAATTCATCACGTGAAGCCCGGCGATCCGAACGAGCTGCTGTACGATCTCGCGTTCCTCGCATCCGGCGCGCTGCTCGCCGCGATCGGGGAGGCGCTGAGACGCAGCGCGAACGAAGAACGGCGCGCCGCCCAGGCGTAAGCCGGGCGACGCGCCGTATCCAGCGCAGTTATGATTGTGCTTCCCGCGTTTCGCGGGCGATCGGGGACAAGCCGACGGCCGCGGCGCCGAGCGTCTGCAGGGCGGTTTTGACGACGACCTGGCCGGCGATCGCGTAGCCGACCGCTTCCCACGGCAGGAAGCCGGCGCCGATCGGCGACAGGCCGACGACGACGAACAAGGCGCTGTCGATGATGCCGCCGACGAGGCCGCTGTAGAACACGCGCCAGCCGAGCGGGAGCCGGAGGCGGGTGTAAATTTCCGTGTCGGCCGTCTCCGACACGAGGAACGTGAGCGCGGAGGCGAACACGATCCACAGCGTGTCGCCGAGCGCCGCCGACGTGGCCGCGGACAGCGCCAGCGCGGTCAGGATGGCCGCGTACGTGCGGCCGCGGCCGATGGCGCGCTGCACGAAATCGCGCAGCACGAACGCGGCGCCGATGAGCAGCGAGCCGGCCGGCACGAGCAGCGGTCCGAGCGCGAGCGGAGCGAACGAGGCGGTGACGACGTTGGCGACGACGATGGACGATAGGTAGAGCAATATCACGACCGCTTTCATCGGTTATCCACCTTCTCCGGGTACATATCGTGGTTCATCAGCCGATGCTCGGCCATCGCCTCGTATTTCGTGCCCGGCTTTCCCCAATTGCAGTACGGATCGATCGATATGCCGCCGCGCGGCGTAAATTTGCCCCACACCTCGATATAGCGCGGCTGCATCGCATCGATCAAGTCGTTCATAATGATGTTGACGCAATCCTCATGAAAATCCCCATGGTTGCGGAAGCTGAACAAATACAGCTTCAGCGACTTGCTCTCCACCATTTTCACGTCCGGAATGTAGCTGATATAAATCGTAGCGAAGTCCGGCTGCCCGGTCACGGGGCACAGGCTCGTGAATTCGGGGCAGTTGAATTTAACGAAATAATCCCGGTACGGATGTTTATTGTCGAACGTTTCGAGCAGCTTCGGGTCGTACGAGAAGCTGTACGTCGTTCCTTGATTGCCTAGGAGCGTAACATCTTTCATTTCTTCTTGCTGTCTTCCGGCATGCATAAAAAAATCTCCTCCCTTTTCTCCGGCACGCGCCGATACGGAAAAGAAGACGAGATTTCGAGAACATTCCTTCTAGTTCGTGCAAAACGAAGCGAGCGCAGAACAGTAGAGCGTTCTGCACCAATCTTAGTTTTTTATAGAGGGAGTTCGCGAACCTCTCCCGACGCCGCGGCGCCGGATTTCTTCTTTGGATTGTCAGTGATGACTATAACAGGTCGGCGGACGGTTTTCAATCGGTTTTTCGCTGGGGCGGGCCGCTCGCGGGCGCGATTTTTGATGGTAACGGAGGAAACGGCTGCCGAAGCCGCTGGTTCGGCGAACTTTTTTGCATTGACTTTATGAAAATGTCGTACATATAATTGCTACAGCAATTAAAATATTCCGAGGGGAAGATTCGCTTTGTTGGACGATTCGATCGGCTTTCTGTTAAGCCGCACGACGCGCAAGCTGACCCAGCGCCTCAACGCTCGATTCGAGCCGTACGGCGTAACGACCGAGCAGTTCGCGGTGCTGCAGCGCCTCGCCGAGCGGGACGGCGTCAGCCAGAAGGAGCTCGCCGCAAGGGTCGAGAAGGACCAGACGAACGTGACGCGGATTTTGGACCAATTGGAGCGGAAACGTCTGGTCGTTCGCGAACGCAGCGAGGAGGATCGCCGCTCGTTCGTCCTCCGGATCACCGACCAAGGGCGGACGCTTAGCGAGGCGCTCGCCCCCGTGGAGCGGGAGACGATTCGCGAAGCGCTGGGCGGCCTGTCGGACGAACGGATCGCCGCGCTTCGGGACGCGTTGAATCAGATTTGGAGCAACGCGTGCCGCCGCCGGAACGCTGCAGGGGAGGAGTGCCGCGATGCTTGAGGATCGAACGCCGCTGTGGACGCGCAGCTTTCTTGCGGTCTGTCTCAGCAGCTTTTTTGTTTTCTTAACGTTCTATATTTTGGCGGTGACGCTGCCGCTGTTCGTCACGGGCGAGCTCGGGGCGCCGGAGGAGCGCATCGGGCTCGTCATGACCGCGTTCATCGTTTCCACCGTTTGCGTTCGGCCGCTGGCGGGGCGATGGATGGACCAATACGACCGGAAAAAAATATTCGCGGGCTCGCTGCTGCTGTTCTTCGTCTGCACGGCGGCGTACCACGCGATTCATTCGTTCTGGCCGCTGATCGCGCTCCGGTTCGTGCACGGGATCGGCTTCGGTCTCGCGGCGACCGCCGGCGGAGCGGCGGCCGCCGATCTCGTGCCGGAGCGGCGCAAGGGCGAAGGCATCGGCTATTACAGCTTGTTCATGAGCCTTGCCATGGTCGTCGGCCCGTTCATCGGCCTCACCGTCGCGAACCGATATTCGCCGACGTCGCTGTTCGCGCTGTGCGGCGTCTTCTCCGCGCTGGCGCTGCTCTGCGGCCTCGCGCTGCGGCTGCCGGAGCGGCGCAAGCCGGCTCCGGGAGACGCCCCGGCGTCGGGCCTTCGCCGGTACTTCGAGCCGGCCGCGCTGCCGGTGTCCGGCACGGCCGCGCTGCTCGCGTTCGCGTACGGGGCTATCACGACGTTCCTGTCGGTGTACGCGGTCGATTTGGGCTACGCTTCGTACGCGAGTTACTTCTTCGCCGTGTTCGCCGCGGCGATCGTCTTCTCCCGCCCGGCGACCGGGCGGTGGTTCGACCGCTTCGGCGCGAACGCGCTCGTGTACCCGGGCGTCGCGCTGTTCGCCGGCGGTATGATTTGGCTCAGCGCGGTGCAGTCGCCGGCGGCGTTCCTGCTCTCCGGCGCGGTCGTCGGCCTCGGCTTCGGCGCGCTGCTGCCGAGCCTGCAGACGCTGGCCGTGCAGTCCGCGCCGAGACATCGGGCCGGCATCGCGACCGGCACGTTCTTCGTCCTGTTCGACTCCGGCTACGGGATCGGTTCGTATGTGCTGGGCGTCGCCGCCGCTCACGCCGGCTACCGCGGCATGTATTTGATCGGCGGGCTCGTCGTCGCGTGCATGGCGGGCGTATACTATGTGTGGGTGCATCGTCGATCGCAGCGCGGAAGCCGCTTATCGGCGGCGCCCGCGAAGCCGAATAACACGCAGGAGGGATTTTGATGGAGCAGCGGAACATCGCGCGGCGGGGCATCGCCGCCATGTGGAAGGCGGAGGCCGAGCCGCGGGGCGGCTCGCATCTGAAAGCCGCGCCCGTGCTGCCGCCGGGCAGATGGCAGGAATTCGATCCGTTCCTCCTCATGATGGAGGATTGGTTTCAGGCGGGGACGTTCGACTTCCACCCGCATCGCGGCTTCGAGACGGTCACGTACGTCATCGAAGGGCGGCTGAAGCATGAGGACAGCTTCGGCGGCTACGGCATTCTCGAGCCCGGCGACGTCCAATGGATGACCGCGGGCAGCGGCATCATTCATTCCGAGGACCCGCTGCCGGGAGAGACGGTCCACAGCCTGCAGCTGTGGCTGAACTTGCCGAAGGCGGAGAAAATGACGCCGCCGCGATATCAAGACCTGAAGGCGTCCGCCATGCCGGTACGGCGGGAAGCCGGCGCGGTCGTGCGCGTCTTCTCGGGCTCGTCCGGCGGCGTCGCGGCGGAGACGAAGAACGTCGTGCCGGTCACGTTCGTCGACATCTCGCTCGAAGCCGGCGCGTCCGTCTCGCAAGATTTGCCGGGCGATTACAACGGCTTTATCTACGTGCTCGAGGGCCGCGGGCGGTTCGGCGCCGAGGAGACGCCCGCTGAAGCGGGGCATGTGCTCCGGCTCGGCGGGGCGGGAGGCGCCGCCGAGAGCGAAGCGACGCTGCGCGCGGACGAGCCGCTGCGGGCGGTGCTGTTCGCCGGGCGGCCGATCGGCGAGCCGGTCGTGCAGCACGGCCCGTTCGTCATGACGACGGCCGGCGACATCAAGCTCGCGATCGAAGATTATCACGCGGGCAAATTCGGCCGCCCGAAGCGCCGATAACCGCATGACAAAGCCAGCCGCCGGGAATCGGCGGCTGGCTTCGTTATGGCGCGGCGATTTATTCGATCCACTGCACGACTTCGTCCATCGCGCGCCTCGTTTTGGCGCGCTGGGGGTCGCGGGCGCGGTAGCCGAAGGCAACCATGCACGAGAGGCCGAAGTCTTCCCCTTCGAGGATGCCCGCCTCGCGAAGAATGCCCTCGACGGCGTCTTTGTCGAACCCTTCGATCGGGCACGAGTCGATGCCGATCATCGCCGCCGACGTCATCATGTTGCCGAGGGCGATATACGTTTGGCGGCTGGCCCATTCGAACACGGCTCGCTCGTTGTCGATCAGCTTGAAATCCGAGGCAAGGAACGTCTCAAGACGTTTCTGGAAGCCGCCGAACGCGTCGTCGGGCATCTTTTGCACGTCTTTTTTCAAATACGCGACATACTCGGCATCCGGCAGGAAGTTCCGCTTCGTCCGCGAAAACAAGAGCACGAGGTGACTCGCCGTCGGAATGCTTTTCTGCCCTCCCCACGTTACCGGCAGCAGACGGTTCCGAATGTCGGCGTTTTGCAGCACGACGAAGCGCCACGGCTCGAAGCCGAAGGAGCTGGGGGACAACCGGCCCGTTTCGAGAATGAAGCGAAAATCGTCTTCCGCGATCGTGCGGTTCGGGTCGAATTCTTTGCAGGCATGACGAAAATGGTAAGCGTCCAGTATTCGCTGTTGATCCACGTTTCTCTCTTCCTCCGTCCGCGTTATGGGTGTTCCATTGTATTATACCGCTGCGACGTCTTTGTCCCAAGCGGGAGGGAGGTTGTTTCCTAATGAAAAACGGCCCGAAATGTGCTACCATACGATGAAAAATCTAAAAGAGAGATACGGGTAGGAGACGAAACGGAGATGAAGGGGAAAGGCGCATCGGAAACCCGGCCGCTTGGGGCTGCGGGTTCTATGAGTTTGTTTATGTTAACGTGGCCCATTTTCCTGGAGATGACGCTGTTCACGCTCATGGGCAGCGCGGACACGTTCATGCTGAGCGGCGTGTCGGATTCAGCGGTGTCCGGCGTCGGCGCGGCGAATCAATTTATTTTCGTCACCATTTTGCTGATGGAGGTCGTGGCGCACGGAGCGGCGATCGTCGTGTCGCAGTACCTCGGCTCGCGCAAACCGGCGGAGGCGTCGCGCATCGCGGGGATCGCGATTTCGCTCAACGTAGGCGCGGGTCTCGCGATCAGCGCCGGGTACTTGCTGTTCGGGGACGCGCTGCTGCGCTCCATGAATTTGCGGGGCGACGTGCTGGCCCATGCGCAGACGTATCTCGCCATCGTCGGCGGGACGCTGGTGCTGCAGGCGGCCATTAATACGATGGCCAGCCTTATCCGCGTCCACGGTTATACGCGGGAGTCGATGTTCGTGTCGCTCGGCATGAACGTGCTGAACGTGATCGGTAACTATGCGCTCATCTTCGGCCATTTCGGCGCCCCCGAGCTCGGCGTGGCGGGCGCGGCCGCGTCGACCGTATTGAGCCGGGCCGTCGCGGCGGCGGTGTTCTTGTGGATGCTGTACCGCATCATGGAGGTGCGCATCCGGCCGCGGGACTACGTCTCTTTCTCGAAGGACTATATCGGCAAAATCGCGCGCGTCGGCGTTCCGTCGGCGGTCGAGCAAGTGACGTACCACGTTTGCCAGACGGTGTTCTTGTATTATGTGACGTATCTCGGAGCGATGGAGCTGGCCGCGCGGCAGTATGCGATCAACATCACGCAGTTTATTTACTTGTTCGCGGCCGCCATCGCGATGGGGACGGCGATCCTCGTCGGACGGTTGATCGGCGCGGGGCGCGCCGACGAGGCGTACAGCCGGGTGCTGCGAAGCTTGAAGTGGGGGCTCGGATTTACGGCGGCGGTCTGCTGCCTCGCGGTGGCGCTGCGGACGCCGATCGTCGAGCTGTTCACGGACGACCGGGGCATCGTCGCAATCGCGTCCCAAGTCATCCTGTGCAGCTTGTTGATCGAGCCGGGGCGCGTGTTCAATTTGGTGCTGATCAACGGCCTGCGCGCCGCGGGGGACGCCCAAATTTCCGTTTACATGGGCTTCGTGTCCATGGTCGGGGTAAGTTTGCCGCTCGGGTACGTGCTGACGTTCGAAGCGGGGCTCGGCCTCGTCGGCGTGTTCCTGGCGATCGCCGCGGACGAGTGGCTGCGCGGCATCGTCATGCTGTATCGCTGGCGCAGCCGGGCGTGGCAGGGGAAGGCGCTCGTTGCGCAGCCGGCGACGGACGCCGCCGCGACGTAGCGCGGTACGGCCGCTTGCCGCGGTTCCGGCGCTGTGTCGCGGCTCGTGCGCGGAGATGTGTAGCCCCTACCCTTGTTATGGGAAGGGGCTACGCATATTAAGGGCATGGAGTATTCATCATGCCCCGGGTACCGCCGCCGCAGCGCGACTTGGGCGCGGAGATGTGTAGCCCCTACCCTTGTTATGGGAAGGGGCTACACATAATAAGGGCATGAAGTACTCATCATGCCCGGGGCTTGCCGCCGCAGCGCGAGACGGGAAGCAGGGACGAAAGCGCCGGACGGCTCTCGCGAGGAGCCGTTCCGGCGCTTTGTTCGTTATTCGCCGATCATCGGACGAATCGCCCGCGCGAGCGGCTCCCGCAAGCCGTCGAAGCGGTCGAGCGCGGCGGCGCCGCCGTCGATGAAGCCTCGCAGCTTGTCGGCGTCGTCGACGCCGTCCCGATATCGGCCGAGGAAATGAAGGAACACGTCGAGCCGGCGCAGCCGGAGGAGCAGCGGGATCGCCTCCGCCTCGCTCGCCGACAGGCGAGACGCGGCGCCGTAGCCGGCGGCGAATTCGGCGGCGAGCTCGGCCGTCTCCGCCGCGCCGCGATCCCCGTTCAGCAGGTCGGACAGGCAGACGGCCGCTTCCATGACGCGCAGGTCGCGCGTGACGAATTCGAAGTCGAGCACGGCGGCGGCTTCGCCGTCCGGCCGAACGAGCATGTTCGACGCGTTCAAATCGCCGTGCACGAGCTGGTGCGGCAAGCTTCGCAGCGCGGGGAGCGAGCGGCGGATGCGCTCGAGCTCCTGCCCGAGGCGCGCGAGCGGAGCAGCGCAGCCTTGGAACGTCGCCGGCGGCGCCGCGCAAAACCGCTCCACCGCTTCGGTCGGGCAGAGCGGGTGCGCCGCGTCGAGCTCATAGTACGGCGGGTACGCCGGGCGCAGGCCGACGCGAACGCCGCGCAGCGCCTCGCTCAAGGCGCCCGCGGCGCGTCCGAGCCCGCGCGCGGCGCCCGGGCGCGTCGGATCGGGGCGCGCGCCGTCGATATGCCGGAACAGCGCGGCGAGCCGGCCGTCTTCGAGCCGGACGCAGACGCCCTCCGGCGCGGGCACCGGCTCCGGCACGCGGAACGGGAGCGGCCGGCGGGCGAGCGCCGTCAGCACCGCCAGCTCGAAGCCGACTTTCTCCTCGTCTCGGTGCGTCTCGTACACGCGCAGCACGTACAGCGCCCCCTGCCTCTCCACGTACCGCGTCGTATTGTTCATTCCGCTCGGGCCCCCGCGCGCGGTCAGGCGCTCGCCGGGGAAAAAACGCGCCAGCGCCTCCCGCGCGGCGGCATCGGCGTCCGTCACGGCGGAAGCGCCCCAAGCCTCTTGCCATTCGTCGTTCATAAAATTATCGAGCCCTCCGGTGCAAAGCATGATGCTACGATCATACCACGTCCGCCTCGGGGCCGGAACCCGGCAAGCGGCGAACGGTCTTTCGTTTCGCGGGAAAGCGTACTACAATGGGGAAAGATGGAAGGGGGCGCCGGAATGCCCAAAGCCGATAACATGCTTTCGATTCTATGGCTGCTGAAAACCCGCCGGCGCGTCACGGCGAAGCAGCTCGCGGAAGCGCTCGAAATTCACGTTCGCTCCGTCTATCGGTACATCGACGCGCTGTGCGCGAGCGGGGTGCCGATCGTTGCGGAATCGGGGCCGAACGGAGGCTACACGCTGCTGCCGTCGTTCCGGGAATCGCCGCTCTTCTTCGATCTCGAAGAGCAGAAGGCGCTGGTGCAGGCGGCCGTCTTCGCGAAGCAGGCGGGCTACCCGCACGAAGCGGCGCTGGAGCGAGCCGTCGGCAAGCTGAAGAGGTATGCGACCGCGGAGCAGCGGGATACGCTAGACCGGCACGCCGCCGACATCGACGTCATCAGCGCATCCGCCGATGATACCGTTCGCGAGACGCTTCGCGTCGTCGAGGAGGCGATACAACGGTCCGAATCCGTGGACATCGAGTACGAGAAAGGATACGGCGGGCCGACGTCCGCCCGCCGCATCGACCCGTACGGCCTCGTCGTATGGCGGAGCCGATGGTACGTTGTCGCGCATTGCCGTCTGCGCGATGAAGTCCGAAGCTTCCGGGCGGATCGGATCCGGTCGTGCGTGCCGTCGGCGGCGACGTTCGCCCGGCCCGAGGGGTTTTCGGCGCGGCGGTATTTCATGCAGTTTCTGCTGCCGAAGCAGGGCGATGACGAGGCGGAGGAGCTCGTCGAATTCAAGCTGCGCGGCGATCGCCGCGCGATCGACGATCTTTGCCTGCATTGGTTGTTCGCCCCGGCGCTCGTCGAGCGGACGGCGGAGGAAGCGACGTTCCGGATGGATCGGCAATGGGTGCGACACTACGTCCCGTACACGCTGATCGCTTTCGGGACGTCGATCGCGGCGGCGGAGCCGCCGGCGCTCGTCGACGCGATGCTGGAGGTGCTGGAGCGGCTGCGGCCCCATTACGAAGCGATGAGAAAACGCTGACCGTATTTGTCAGTGTTCCTCCTGTACGATGTTGCTATCACGAATGGGAGGCAAGCTGCATGCAACTGAGGCAATTTCGATTGATCGCGGAGCGTTTTTCGGTCAGCGCGGCATTTTACAAGGAGATCATGGGGTTTCCGGCGCTTTGGCTGGTGGAGGAGGAGCAGTACGCGCTGTTCGACACTGGGGACGTCAAGCTGGAAGTCGTAGGACGCGGCGCCATGGCGGAGGCGCTCGGCGCGGGGGCGGACGCGTTCGCGTCGGGCCGTTTCGGGTCCGCGCTGCTCAACATCGAAACGGAGGACGTGGACGCGGCGTACGTGCGGCTGCTGCGCAGAGGAGCCGAGCCGGCGAAGGAGCCGGCGGACAGACGCGCGTGGGGCGTGCGCGTCGCTTACATTCGCGATCCGGACGGCCATTTGATCGAGCTGTACCGGAAGCTGCCGAAAGAGGAGGCTGCGGAATGACGAATCGTGTGCTGAAGCATTTCGAATATCACGTTTGGGCGAACGAGCAACTGTTCCGCGGGTTGGAATCGCTGCCCGATGCGGTGTGGACGAGCCCCGTCGAAGGCTCGTTCCCGACGGTGCAGGCGACGCTCGCGCATATGTACGCGATGGAGCGCACGTGGCGGTACGTGCTGTCGAGGGACCGGACGTTCGAGCAGATCGCCGCTTCGGTTCCGGAGTGGCTGGCGCAAGCGGCTAACGCGAGAGCGGCCGAAGTCGAGCGGCTGTTCCGAGAGTCGGCGGATGACTACCGAAGCCTGCTGGGCGAATTGCCCGATCCGGACGCCTCCGCGGAGTACGAGCACCCGCGTCTCGGCATTCTGCGCGCGTCGCCGGCCGAGCTCGTCGCGCATGTCGTCAACCACGGCACGCATCACCGCGGGGGCGTCGCGCAGGCGCTGCGGCAGCTCGGGCACGCCGCTCCGCCTCTCGATTACGTGTATTATTTATACTGGCTGCAAAAAGGATGAATGACGCATGAAGGAACAAGCGACGATCGACGATTTCCTGCGGCTCGATATTCGGATCGGCACGGTGCTGTCCGCGGAGCCGTTCCCGGAGGCGCGGAAGCCGGCGATCAAATTGGAAATCGATTTCGGACCGCTCGGCGTGAAACGCTCTTCGGCGCAAATCACGAAGCGGTACGATCCGGAAGCGCTCGTCGGCAGGCAGGTGGCGGCCATCGTCAACTTCCCGCCGCGCCGCATCGCCGGCTTCGTGTCGGAGGTGCTCGTGCTCGGCGGCGTGCCGGAGGAAGGGGACGTCGCGCTGCTGCGTCCCGACGAGCCGGTGCCGAACGGCACGCCGATCGCGTGAGGCAAGGCCGCCGGGGGCGAACAAGCCCCCGGTTTTTTTGTTGAAGTTAATTATTATAAAACTAAGGAACCTATGAAAAAGGGGAGGATTATGCTATAATTTTTAGCAGCTTGTGGCAAATCAAATAGGGGGCTTCCTATGCCAACACCGATGCAGAATGCATTATTGGATGTCCTGTTCCTGATTGCTCCGGTGCTTTTCCTTCAATTAATCGATGACCGTCCCTTTTTTTATAGATTTAAACGCGCCATCTCCTTTGCGGCCGCCGCCGCGATCGCTGCGGCATGCATATTGTTCCCGATTCGCATCTCCCCTGCGTATTCGCTCGATTTTTCTTGGATCCCTCTCCTGCTGACCCATCTGTACATGGGATACGCCCTCAGCGTGCCGCTGTGCGCCGCCGCGGCAATATTTCGTTACGCGTTGGACGGGCATGTTCTCGCGGCCCTTGCCGTCTGCGCCGTGCTGCTCGTGCCCCCTCGCTGGTTCGAGCGCATGCCGTGGGCCGTTCGCTCGAAGGCCGTCGTCGCCGCAGCGTTGACGCTGCTGCATTCGTCGGCGCTTGCGGCCGCTTCGGGCTATGGGGACGAGCTACCGGCGCTGCTCTCCGTCATCGCGATCCAAGCGGCCGCCGCGGCGGGCATGACGGCGATCATCGAGCTGTGGACGATCAACGACCGTTCTCGGAAGAGCGGATTTTGGCAGCTTTCTGAACGATTGGAAAAATATAATTTGGTGAGCCAGCTCGCGGCTAGCGTATCCCATGAGGTGCGCAACCCGCTGACGGTGACCAAAGGGGTGCTGCAGTTGATGAAATCGGGAGGAATCGGGGAGAAGGATCGGGAGAAATTTTACGACCTGGCGTTGGAAGAGCTGGAGCGTGCGCAAACGATGATCACCGAGTACTTGACGTTCGCCAAGCACGAGCCGTCCGCCTCGCTCGATCAGCGGTTCGATCCGGCCGATGACTTGCGCCATATCGTAAACGTTATCACTCCGTACGCCCTTATTCACTCGGTCCAGCTGGAGACGTCGTTCGAACAGAAGCTGTGGACGTACGGCAACGTCGGCAAATACCGGCAGTGCATTATTAACCTGTGCAAAAACGCGATCGAAGCGATGCCTCAGGGCGGCCTGCTCCGCGTCGAGCTGAAGCGCTCGCCGGGCAAAGCGGAGTCGCTGCTCGTCATCCAAGACGAAGGCGTCGGCATGAACGAAGCCCAGCTCGACCGCATCGGCATGCCTTACGAAACGACGAAGCAGGACGGCACGGGGTTGGGGCTGGCCGTCGTGTTCCGCACCGTCGCGGATATGGGCGGACGTATTCGTTTCGCGAGCTCCCCAGGGCAAGGGACGACGGTCACCGTCCATTTGCCGCTCTGCGAAGCCGAATCGAAGGACGACGGCCGCGAGATGGCCTGCGTTTGACGTTCAGCCGTCCCGATCCGGCCGCGTGGCGCGCTCCAGTTCCGCGAGAAGGGCGAACGCTTCTTCGTTGTTCGCGCCGCACATCTCCTCCGAGGCGTGCAGCTCGCGGCACACCTTCGGGCGCTCGGGCTTGCCGAACAGCTTGCACCGGCGCTGATCGTCCAGCTGCACGCAAGGCACGCCCGCGGGCTTCCCGTCCGGCATGCCCGGTATGGGCGAGGAGATCGAAACGACGATGCAGCAGGCGGCGCATCCGATACGGCATTCCATGGCGCGGCCTCCTTCCGTACGTGTGTTGTGCACCTATCTTATCATATGGATTGCGTCTTGTATCCCGGGGATCGTTGGACTATGCTGAACGTAGAGCATGGATATTTTCGGGAAGGTTGGGACGACGTTGTTCATGAAATGGGACGGGCATACGCATACGCAATTTTGCAAGCACGGGAGCGACCGGCCGCTGCGGGAATACGCGGCGCGGGCGGCGGCGCTCGGATTCGAGCGGTACTCGGTCACCGAGCATCCGCCGCTGCCGGACGGGTGGATTGACGACCCCGTCCTGACGCCGGAGCTCGCGATGGACCGCTCGGAGCTTCCGGCCTACCTCGCCGAGGCGAAGGCCGTGAAGCGGGAATTCGAAGGAACGCTCGACATCGCGGTCGGTCTCGAAATGGATTATTTGTACGGCAAGGAATCGTTCACGGAGGACGTGCTCGCCGAGGCGGCTTCGGATCTCGAGGACGTCATCGTGTCCGTGCATTATTTGCCGGGCCGCGGCGGGATGCGCTGCGTCGATTACAAGCCGGAGGATTTCCAAGACAATCTGCTCTCGTACTACGGCTCGATGGAGAAGGTGACCGACGTGTATTACGATCACGTGGAGCTGGCGGTGCGCAGCGCGGCCGGCTGGCGGTGGCGGAAGCGGCTCGGTCACGTGAATCTGATCGAGAAATTCCGCACGGCGCTGCCTCCGATCGACGAGGCGCACATCCGCGAGCGGCTGGAACGGCTGCTGCCGCTCCTCGTCGAGTGCGGCGTGGGCCTCGACGTGAACGCCGCCGGCCTGCGGAAGCCGACGTGCGGCAAGGCGTACGTGCCGGAATGGTATATGGCCGCCTGTGCGGCGCAGGGCGTCGAGCTGGTGTTCGGTTCGGACGCGCATCGGCCGGACGAGGCCGGAAGCGGCTGGGAATGGTACGAGCAAGCGATGAAGAAGGTTCGGGCGTAATGTCCGGGCCTTCTTTTTTTTATGCGCGGAAAAGCATCGAGCCCGTAGGGGACAGTCCATGCTGCCTGGACGGCTGTCACATACACATATAGAGAGTGGAGGGATTTTTTCTGGAAGGGGGAAGCGCGATGCTCACGGTTGGACCGATTAGCGCGGCCAACGGGTATCCGGTCTGGTACAAAGACGAGAACGGGCTGCGTCTTCAGCTGAATACGGATCCGAACGATCCGTACAGCGGCATTACGCCGGCCGATTTGCCGAACCCGTCGGCGCCGGTGTCGTTTCCGGACAACTTCCCGTCGGAGTCGTTTTATTTTTCGGCCGAGGCCGAAATGGAGACAGGGACCGGCGGTCGGGCGCGGCTCGTGCTGGCGCTCGAAGCGGCGTTCGTGAACGAGGTGCCGACGCCGGGGGAACAAATCGTGTTCGGACGGGTGCGCGTACGCGCGAGAGAGCTGATTCCGGGAGCGGTGTATACGGTGTATCATCCGTACGGGGTCGAGACGTTCGAGGCGGATGACGAGGGCGAGATCAATTTCACCGAGGATATCGGGGATATGGACGGAGGCGGCTTCGAGCAGGCCGGCAACAGCCGGATACACCCGTTCCTTCGGTGGGATCCCGCGGTCGCCCCGGCGCCGCCGCCCGGGTATATCGGCGATCCGAACGTGCTTCATCGCATCGTAGGCAGCCCTGTGGGCCGGAACTATTTCCGCATCGAAGGTCCCGACATCGGCGTCGGTTCGCCGGACCGCGTGTCGGACGACGCGATCGAGACGCGGCTGTTCGCCGTGCTCGGCACAATTTCGACGATCGCCGGCGTCGATATCGTTCGCGCGTCGTATACGCGGACCGAAGCGTCCGGAGGGCTGCTCGACGTGTTCGCGTCGACCGACACGACGCCGCAGCAGCTCGTCGTGAGCGGTCCCGGTTTCGATCCGACGGTGATGCAGGGAGGTCAGGGGGAATATTTGGCGCATATCGCCTTCGATGGCGGCGTGCCGAACGAAATTACGGTGACGAACGTCGGCGACCAGCCTCCAAGTGTGAAAACGGCCGAGCCGGCCGATTTGCTGACGGGTACCGCCGTGTACGATTTGGATACGTCGGAGCTGACGGTGACGGGCTCGTCCAGCGATACGTTCGGCGCCCCGACGCTGACGGCGGTCGGCTTCGCCAGCTTCCCGTCGGGCGGAACGCTCGTGCGGACGCTGCCGGACGGGGTGCCGGCGAGCGTCGAAATCACGTCCGAAGCGGGGGGAAGCATCGAAATCCCGGTGTATGTGGAAGGCAACCCGTTCGAGCCGATCGGAGTGTCGGCGGACGCGGGGCCGGACCAGACGGTGCTGATCAACAGGACGGTAACGCTCGACGGCACGGGGTCGACCGGTCCGATCGCGTCCTACGCATGGACGCAGGTCGCCGGCCCGGCGGTCACGCTGTCGGACGCGGACGAAGCGATCGCCTCGTTCGCGGCGCCGGGGACCGCGGCTTCGCTCGAGTTCGCTTTGACCGTTACCGGTCCCGGCGGACCGTCCGTCGATACGACGGCCGTTCAAGTCGTGACGTCCGCGCCGGCGCCGATCGCGAACGCAGGTCCGGACCAGACAGTGCGGCAAGGAACCGTCGTCACCCTGCAGGGCAGCTCGAACGTGTCCCCGGTTAGCTTCGAATGGGAGCAGATCGCCGGTCCGGCCGTGACGCTGAATGGCGCGGATACGCCGAACCCGACGTTCACGTTTCCGAAGCAGCCGCTGCCGCTCCGGTTCCGTCTGACGGTCACGGGCCCCGGCGGCTCCTCGTCGGATACGGTGCAAATTTCGGCGCTGCCCGACGCATTGACGGTAACGAGGGCCGAGTACCGGATCGGCGACGCGGAGTGGCGCGTCGAAGGGACCACCGACGTACCCGGACCGGGCGTTTCGATTACGATTCATATCGGTTCCTCGACGGCGGGACCTGTGCTGGCCGTCGCGGAGGCGGACCCGCTTGGCGAGTGGGGCTACCGGGATGAAGGGGCCGCGCCGCAGCCGGACGACGCGAGAACGGTCACCCTGCGCTCCAGTTCGGGCGGACGGCTGACGGCGGTGCCGCTCACGGTTCGACAATAACGAGGAGAGGTGGTGGGTGCGATGACATGGAATGACTGCTGCTGCTGTTGCTGCTGCTGTTGCGGAGAAGGCGGCCGCGGTCCGCGGGGGCCGAAAGGCGATCCGGGACCGCCCGGCCCTCCCGGCCCTCCCGGCCCTCCCGGCCCCCCGGGGCCGGGAGGCGACCAAGCGTACGGGTCGGCCTTCTCGAGCTTCGCGGAGGCGGAGGCGGGAGCGCTGCCGCTGACGATCGCCGGACCGCTTCATGAGACGATCGACTTGTCGGGGCAGGGGCTCAAAGCGAATCGGGCCGGCATTTACTCGATCTCGTATCAGGTCGTCCTGGGGCAGTCCGTCCCCGGAGGGGTCGAGCTCGAGGCGCGCGTCAACGGCTCGATTGCCGTGCCTTCATCGATGTCGACGACCGGGACGGGGCTGACCGCCGGCGGGACGGCGCTGTTCTCGCTGCTTCCGGGGGACGTCGTCCGGCTGTACGCCGATCTGGAGGGAAGCGCGGCGTTCCGGATGATTCACCTGCAGCTTGTTCAGGTTGGTTAACGCGGCGGTCGTCCGTCTTCCGCGCATGACGGCGGACGACCATTTTGCCGCATCCCGGTGACTGTACCCTTCAAGGAAGATATAAACGGCATATGCTGGAAGAAATGACGGGAGAAAGGAGGGGGAGGAATGGGCGAAAAACATTCGCAGACCCGGGAGCGCCGGCTGTCCAAAAAGCTGCAGAAGCTGGCGGAACGGTACGACCGGTTGAAGAGGAACATGAAGCAGTTGAGAGGGGACGTAGTCAAGGCGATTCGGGACGACGCCGCGGACGGCGTTCTTCCGCCGGCGGAGCGGATTCTGCGAGGCGGCGAGCGCTTCGCGCCGGAGGACGATTTTCGCGTCGATCCGCGCAGCTTTTCGGCTGATCGAATCGACGGAGAACTGCATGCGGGCGGCTGCTGCATTCCCTTTTCCTCGGAAAAGTGCCTGAATCCCTTCCATTTGCGCCTTGGCCAGTTGAACCAAAACTTGAATTTTCAATTGTTCGGGTTGAAAGGCTGCCGCGTCGAGGTCGAGTACGAATGCCGCGGCGGCAACGACGAAGTAAAGGGCGTCGTCTGCGACGTCGGAACCGATTTTATCAGCGTGCTGAAGGATAACGGCGTCGTCGCGACGATCTTGAAAGAGCGAATTTGCAAAATCGATTGGAAGGATTCCTGCTGCAATCCGTGCTCCTGCCGGTGCCACCATGGGCACGACGGCGGGCATGGCCGCTGCAAGGAGTGCGGCTGTTCGTCGTAAGTTCCGACGGAAGTCATGCGGGGCGGCCGTTTCGGCCGTCCCGCCTTCGTTACATAGGCGCGGGCCGCCGCCCCGGCGGGCTCACGGACGTTCGCCGGCGGGAATATACAAGTAGGAGCGAACTACGCGCGCACCGAATAACACAGCATGCCGAAGCTGCCGTACGTCAGCAGCGTGCAGAACGCGACGAGCAGCGCCGGGTCGTTCGCCATGACGCCGAGCATCGGACCCATCATCCCGCTCATGATGCCGCTCGTCACGCCGGTGAGCACCGTTTGGTAATCGATGAGCGCCCCGAAGGCGGCGCCGGCGAGCACGGCCAGTACCGTCGTGATGACGGACACTTCCGTGAAGGAGGCCGGGTACAACGAGCCGAGCACCGCGCCGATCGCAATGCCGAGAATGCCGCCGGACGTCATCGCCATATTCATGCCCAGATGATAGCCGATCAAAAGTCTGGATTTATGTAAAAACCAAAACGCGGCGGCCGCCGCGAGCGCGTAGCTGGACAGCAGCGCCCAAAATAAAGGGACCACGAAACCCCGCCCTTCGCCGAAGAGTTTACTCTAACGTATGAGCGGTGAGGCGGGCGTATGTGCGTCGGGAGGAGGAGCGGCAGATGGAAAAGGAATACACGCATCGGCTGAGAGAGGAAAAGGGGTTTACGTCCCCTGCCAGCGGGCTTCCGTCGTTCGAGCTGAAAATGCTGCAGCAGCATATTCACGGCACGAATTTGCAGCGCCTCGGCGAGCGGCTGCCCCACCGAAAGAAAGAACTGATGCTCGTGAAGTTTCTGAAGCATCGGCGCAATCAGCCGGTGGAACTGTTTTACCGCGCGGGCGGGCGGACGCAGGGCGTCATCGGCAAAGCGGCGGGCGTCGGCCGCGATTTCGCGATGCTGACGACGCTGTTCGAACGGCTGTGGATCCCGTACGCCGCCGTCGAGTCGGCGCAAACGCCGTTCGGCTTGCCGGAGGTATCGGGCTCGCATCATCATATCGCGATGGACGACAGGCTGCGAGGGCAGCTGCTGCAGCGATTCGGCGAAACGGTGGCGAATCAAGAAACGCTGCGCCGGCAGTTTTTCGAGGAGTCGCTATGGCGGCACCTGCAGCGTTGGCGCGGCGCCCGCGTTAAGGTGCTCACGGACGATGCGGCGATCATCGGCACGCTTGCGAACGTGACGGCCGGGGAGCTGGTCGTGCGCGTTCGCACGCGGCCGTTCCGCGCCGCCGCCGACGTCGCGGTCCCGCTGAAGGACGTGCGGTGCATCCGGACGGCGCGCGCGCTGGCGACGCTGCTGGCGGGGCTGAGGCGGGGGCGTTGATCGGCGGCGGGGGGCGTACGCTTCGCGCGGAATGTCCGCCTCCCGGGCAAGGGCTGTGTCGGCGCCATGATGGGTAGCGAGGCGGCAAAACATGGGCAGGGTGTTCCCAAAAGAAGGGAATGCCCTGCCCTTGTTGGTTGCTCGGAGTCGGCGGATTGGCGGTTGGTTGGGCGGCGGAAATGCGACGAACCCCTCCGGATAATGCCGGAGGGGTTCGCTGCGCCGTCAATGCGGCTCTTCGTCATGCGGCTCTTCAGGATGCGGTTCTTCATGATCGTCGTGCTTGCCTGCGACAGGCTTCATCGGCTCCGAGTGAATCGTAAGGAAGCAGATGTCCGCCAGCGCGATGTCGACACACTCGAGTCGATCGTCCTCATCCTCTTTCTTGCGCGCTTCCAGCCGGATGCGGTCTTCCTTCGCATCGACGAGCGTGCCGCGCACGAACGCGTCTTCGAGATCGTCTCGGTCGAGCCGCACCGTGACGGGGCAGCCGACGAAGGCGAGCAGCTGCAGGAAGAGCGGCGCGCCGAGAAACCGGTTGAGCAGCTCCGGTCGGCACGCCACCGTTTCGCCGAAGCAGAGAACGAGATCCCGCCGCAGGCACGGATCGATGTCGAGCAGCGGTTCGCAAATCGCGGCTCGCATTCGCGAGGCGTGTTCGTCATGCTGCAGGGAGCAGAGCCGCGCGAACGGCACGAGCTTGCGCTCCCCGACCGCCTGCAGCTGAATAAAATCTCTGCCGGCGGTTTCCAGCATGCCGACGACTTCGACCGTGATGTGATTCTGGTCGGCGCCGCCGCAGTCGATCTCCGCTTTGACGAGCGCGCCGCACAGCGAGCGGAACCGAAGCCGAAGCTGCGTCAAGTTCTCGTCGTCCCGCGGGTTGCCGAGCGTGCGCAGCAGCCGGTTCGCTTCCTCGATGCATTCCCGCAGCCGGTCCAGTTCCTCCTGGGACAACCGGCTGTTCGGCGACCGGTAGCGGATCGTCCCCGTCGGGGACGCCTGCCCATGGACTTGCAATTTCACGTTTCATCCACCTCCCCGCCAAAGCCGTCGCGAACGAGCGGCGCGAGCTCTCCGTCGCAGTCGTCGCAGCCGTCGCGGACGATCGGCTCGAGCTCCCCGCAGCAGCCGTCGCGAACGAGCGGCGCCAGCAGCGGCGTCGGTTCGCCGAGGACGCGAAGGATGCCCCACACGCCGAGCTCGATGTCCCACCGGATGAGCCCGGAACGGTACATATAATCTCCCGGTCGTTCCAGCAAGCCGCCGGCGCCGAAATCGAGGAAGAAATCGTCCGCCGTGCCGATCGAAATTTCGCCGCGGAACGACGTCGTTTCCGAATTCATGTCGTCGACCGAACGGCGCCAGTGGTGGGCGTGAACGGTGAACGTGTGCGCGCGCGCCCGGTCGGCCGGGAAGACGAACCGAATGACGGTCGGATCGCCGGCGTACGCGAGGAAGACGGGCGTCGCCGGATCGCCGTGCACTTCGGAGCTGAACACCTTCGACACGTCCGGATTGCGGAGCAAACGGTGCCGGAACCGCTCGGCCCGATAGTTGAAGCCGCGGCTGCCTTGGTCCTCGAAGTCTTCGAGTTCAGCAGGCTCCTCAGCAATTTCGAACGCCGGCTCCGGATCGAGAATGAGTCGTCCGTTCTTGTCGACGAGCCGGATGCCGTCGTGCATGGCGAGCACGAATTCCCGATGCTCCCCGACCAGCGGGTTCGAAATAATCGCCTGCGTGCCGGTGCGGATCTCCTCGCGCGTAATCGGATCGAGATACCGGGAGCCCCGCGGCTCCGCGATGAATACGCCGAACGCGCCGTGATGCCGGTGGTTGCGCAGATCCGCCATATCCCATAGATTGCAAGCGCCGAAATCCTGATCGACATACCAGAGGTACGTGATCGATTCGCCCGGGCCGATCGTCTGGTCCGGGTTGAAGCCGACCGTTGCGCCATCGGAGCCTTGCACGTCGTAAACGACCATTTGCGGATGCATCGAAATGCGGTTCGACGGCGGGAACGGCGCCTCGACCGGCACGAACGGATAGCCGTGGACGATGTCGTTGTGGAACGGCTCGAACAAGCAGTTGTGCAGCGTCACCTCGATCAGCTCGCCGACGTTGCCGCGCAGAACGAGCGGCTCCGGGTTGAGCGCGCCGGACTTGATCGCTTCGACGTCCTCCGCCAGCGCGAATACGATGCCGTGCGGGTCGTGATCGCCGGCTTCGTTGTAAATAATCGGCGTCTGCAGAGCGAACACCTCGTACCGGCGAAGCGGCGCGTGCCGCGGCGCGGGCGGGCAGCCCGGACCTTCGGTGCGCGGCGGCGCCATGCCTGTCGGCTGCGGCAGCACGTTCCTCCGCGGCGGCGGCGGCGACGCGCGATCCGGCAGCGGCGGAAGGTGCGGCACCTCGAATTGATACGTTCGGATGAGCCCCCAGTTCCCCAGCCACACATCTTCGATCGAACCGAAATGGTACAGCATATCGAAATCGCCGTCGCCTTCGATGGCGAACTCGAGCGTATAATGCTCGGAAACGCCGATATGCTGCATCTGGACCAAATCGGAGTCCAAATCCCGGCGCTCTTGATTCCATCGCTGCCGATGGAGGTTGAAGGCGTGCGATTCCTCGTGCGCGCCGTCGAACAGCCGGATGCGGACCGAATCGCCGTTGTACGTCTCGAGGAGCGGCGTAACCGGATCGCCGTGGACGAACGAGCTGAAGACGTAAGCAGGGTCGCAATCCGGCTTCTTCAGCCGGAACTGCAGCGGCTCGTTCCGATAGTTGACCGCCATCACTCCTGGGTCTTCCATGGAGCTCGGGAACGGCGGCGGGTTGAGCGGACAGCCGTCCTTGTCGAACAGCAGCGCGAAGTCGTGTACGAACATCGTGATTTCCCGGAAGTCCGGAATGAGCGGGTTCGTAATGACGGCCTGCGTGCCGCTGCGAATCGGTTCGAGCGTCCGAGGATGAAGATGTCTCGACCCGCGCGCTTCGATGTTAATGCTGGCGAATACCCCGTGCAACTGATGCGAGTTCGCGAACAAATGGTCGTGAAAAAACGTGCCGCGCAGCTCGATTTCGGAAAACCATCGGTAGGTGATCGTTTGCCCGGGCAGCACCGAAGAATCGTAGTTCCATCCAACGTTGGCGCCGTCCGAGACGAGCACGTCGAACTTGACGAAGTGTACGTGCATGCCCGACTCGTACGTCCGCTCCACTAGTTGAAACGCGTTGCCGCCGATCGTCTCCGGCAGTTTGTTCGTGTAGTGTAGGGTGACGACCTCGCCCGCGTTCGCGAAAATGACGAGCGGCTCGGGCGCCTTGCGCCCGGCGAGCACATCCTCTTCGTCCTCGGCGAGCACGTACAAGCGGCCCTGCGGATCGTACCAGCCTTCTTTGTTGTAGACGATCGGCATTTGAATCAGCGAGATGTGGTATACGCGCTCCGGCGCATCGGGCGGTGCCGGGTTGACGAACACGGCCCCGGGCTTCGCGTTCGGATCGAACTGATTGATTTCGAGCTGCGTCGGCTCGCGGCCGCCTCGGATGCCGAGCGGCGGGCGCGGCGCTTTGAACCCGACGATTCCTGGGATAAAATTCGGAAACCCGGGACGCTCCGCCGTAGGGAGCGGGGGCAGCGGACGATCCGGCAGCGGCTGCAACGGCTCTATGGGCGTGCCGTTCGGATAACACTGGCTGCCGTCCTGCAGCGTGTTGAAGATGCGCTGCAGCCCCCACATGCCTTCCCCGAAATGCGGGTACAAGTGGCAGTGAATGATGACGTCGCCGAACGTGCCGTGCAGGCTGCCTGCGCCGTACAGCGGCGAGACGGTGTAGAACGTCTGCGGCCCGATCGACTGCGAGTCGATGATGTCAGAATCCTGGTCTTCGGGATCGAATTGCCATTGATGGACGTGATAATGAAACACATGCGTCTCCTGCACGCCGCCGTGAATGAGCCTCACCTTGACCGGGTCGCCGACATACGCTCTCAGAATCGGCGTCGACGGGTCCCCGAACACCCAAGAGTCGTGGTGGACCTCCTCGCCCTCGCAGTCCGGGCAGACGACGCCCTCTTGCACGAGGCGCATCCGGTTGCGCATCGGCTCCGCGCGGTAGTTGACGGCGTGCGTCGCTTCCGGCTGCAGCGTATGCGGGCTGATCGGCGCGTCGCCGGTAATATCGTCCACTTCCATTTCGTCGTGGAAAAACCAGGCATACTCCCGGTACGAAGGAAGAAACGGATTATGCACGTCCGCGTATAACCCGCTGCTGAGCGGCCCGCCCGTCACCGGGTCGGTCCACCACGAGCCGCGCGGCTCGGCGATGAGCGCGCCGAACAAGCCGTGGACGTTGCTCCCGGCTTCGGACGACAACGGGTTGCCGAGATCCGAGAAGAAATGGGTGCCTTCGAACAAAATGCTCCAGCGGTAGAGCTGCGTCCCCCCGGGCGGGCAGGGGGGCGCCGTCGAGTTGTCGTTGCAGCCGACCCAAGCGCCGTCGGACGTCTGGACGTCGTACTCGGCCCGCTGGATATGCATCGAGGCAGGGAACGGGAGCTGGTTTTCGAACAGCACCTCGACGTCGTCGCCGACGTTCGCGCGGATCGTCAGCGGCGCGACGAGATCGACGGGCGTGAACGGATGCTCCGCGACGAGCCGTCGGACGCGCTCCTCGTTCTCCTTCAGCACATACATCATCCCGTTCGGATCGTGTTCGCCGAACCGGTTCACGACGATGCGAATCGGGATGGCTACGATATGAAAGCATCGGCGCATCGCGCGGACCTCCTTTCGTTACGTGCGAATGTCCGGGATGCAGTGCTTCCCGTCTTCGATAAAGAACACGTGGACCGTGTCCAAATGAATGCGGAACAGTTCCCCGTCGAATTCGGCAATGTTGGTGAACTCCGTTTTCAAAAGCATAAAGTCGGCCTCGACGGCGAAAATTTCGCCCACGAACAGGAACGGAAAAGATTCTTGCAGCAAAATGACCCGTTTGCCGATGCTTTCTTGAAACACGCGGCTGACGACGGCGTTCCGAACCGCGGTGATGTCGGCGCTTTCGCCGAGGCCGAGCTGTTTGGCGTATTTTTTGTATTCCTTATGCATGGTCTCCCTCCTTTACGTTAACGGAATGCGCCGGTCGCAATCGAACGGGGTGAAGTGGGAGATGATTTCGATCGGAAAGCTGAGCGGCGTCGGGAAGCGGAAGAACGGGGCGTTCGTCATTTTGATGATGACCGGATGCAGCGTGATGTAGCCGTTCGTCACTTCCGATACCGTGCCGCAGAAGACGGGACGGAACGTTTGCCCCAAAATATTGAGCTGCTGCGCCGTCGTAACGATCAGCACGCATTGGCCTTTCATTTCGGCGAACATTTGATTTTCGGGCAGGATGGCCTCTTCGAAGTGCATGGGAATCCCCTCCTTCGTTTCTGTGCTAGCGCTGGTTTATCATATGGGGATTTTTGCCTGCGGACTGTACGGACGCCCCCGCCCGGTCCTTTTCCGCTGGCGCCGTTGTGCGGAAGTACATTTGCGGCGTAACGGAACAAGTATCCTTGTCTTCGGCGTTCCGGCCGACATAGGGTAGTACATCACCAGGAAAGGGGGGGTCAGTATGTCCAAATGCGGTTGTCATGGGCATCACGGGCATCATGGGCATCATGGTCACCACGGCCGCCACGGCCATCATCATGGGTGTCACAGTCATTTCCATTTCCATGGCCACGGCCACCACGGCCACGGCTGCGGCCACCACGGCCACGGCGGCTGCGGCTGCCACGGTCATTTTCCGATCCATTGCTCGCCGTTCGATCTGTGCGTCGATCGGCTGCGCGTGCGGCTGGCGCATCTGGGCGGTAACCTCGGCTTCGAGTTTCATCGCCATATCGGCTGCAAGGTAGAGATCGAGCATGAGTGCGGCGATGCCGTCGAAACGATTCAAGGGAAAATTTGCGGCGTCGGCGGCACGTTGGTGCACTTGAGGGTCAAAGACGAGGACGTCAAGGCGCGGTGCAAGAAAAAGGAAGAGCAGCACGTCGTCAGCATTCCGATTCATCATATTTGCAAAGTAAGATGGCTGCAGAACAAGTGCAATCCGTGCCACCACGGTTGCAAATGCGGCTGCTGCAAGGACCGTCATCACGACGACGACGATCACGAGGATTCGTAACTCTCTTGCTCTTCTTCTCCGGAAGGAGAGCTTTTTTTTGCGGCTTGGGGTAGGCGTTCGCCTGCGGAGCGGGCGGGAGCCGTGAATATACTGGAGTGGTTTCGAATCGAAAAGAAAGGACGATGCTCATGGAAGTGCTCGTCGTCATGCCGGAGCAGCTGCCGGTGCCGCCGATTTTGGGCGGGTCGGTCGAGTCGTGCACGCATAACGTGTTTCGCCGTATGGCGCGCACCGACACCGTCCGGATGATCAGCGTCGCTCATCCGCGTCTGCCGGCCGTCAGCCGGCTGGAGGGAGGCCGATATACGATTCACCGCATTCCTTACGCCAATCGGAGGAAGGCGTACTTGCGCGCCGCGGTGCGCAAAGCGAAGGCGCTGTCGTTCGATATTGTGCAAATCGAAAATCGGCCGACGTTCGTCGCCGCGTTCCGGAAGGCGTTCCCCCGGGCGACGATCGTATTGTCGCTGCATTCGCTGACGTTCATGTCGAAGCTCACGAAGAAAGAAGCGTACCGGGTGCTGCGGCAGACGGACGCCGTCGTGACGGTTGTATCGTTCCTCGCGGATGCGATGCGGAAGAAGTATCCGAAATACGCGCACAAATTTCATTCCGCCATCCTCGGCGTCGACACGGATCAATTCCGGCCGCGGTCGGACGAATACCGGCAGCGGCTTCGTAGGAAGTGGAAGGTGGACGGCGGGTTTAACGTGCTGTTCGTCGGACGGATCGTGCCGAAGAAAGGGCTGCACACGCTCGTGCGCGCGGTCGCGGAGGTGAAGCGCGCCGTTCCGCGGACGCGGCTCATCGCCGTCGGCGCGTCGTGGCCGGGGCGCAGCCGGCAAACCCCTTATATGCGCAAAGTACGGCGCCTGTCGGAGCGGCTGAAGGTGCCGATCCGGTTCACGGGCTACATCCCGCCGGCGAAGGTACATCAGGCGTATGCGCTGGGGGACGTTTTCGTTTGCCCGACGATGTACAAGGAAGGGTTCGCCACCGTCAATTCGGAGGCGATGGCGTCCGGGGTGCCCGTCGTCGCTTCCGACCGGGGCGGCATTCGCGAGGTGATCGAGCACGGGCGGACGGGGCTGCTCGTGAAGGCGTACCGCCGTCCGAGCGCGTTCGCCGGCTCTATCCTGCGGCTGCGCCGGGAGCCGCAGACGGCGCAGCGCCTCGCGGACGCGGCGAGACGGACGGCGGTGGAGCGGCTCAGCTGGAACCGCACCGTCGAGACGCTGCGGGCGTATTACGCGAAGTGGCGCGCGTAAACGAAGAAGCCGACTCGAGACGATGTCTCGAGTCGGCTTGTGCATTAGGCGATCGGCGCGCCGTCGCGGTATACCGCGGCCAGGTCCAGCTCCGGCGTCAGCAGGACGAGATCCGCGGCGGCGCCCGGCCGAATCGCGCCGATCTCGCCCTCGAGGCGAAGCTGCCGCGCGGCGTTCGCGCTGGCGAGGCGGCTCGCTTCGGGTACGGTGAGATTGGCGTGGCGGATGACGAAGCGGAACGCGTCGATCATCGTCAGCGTGCTGCCGGCGAGATTGCCGCCTTCGGTCAGCCGCGCGACGCCGCCCTCGACCGTCACGTCGAGGCCGCCGAGCGAAAAGCGGCCGTCTCCGAGGCCGGCGGCCGACATGGCGTCGGTGATCAGCAGCAGGTTGTTGTCGCTCTTCGCGCGGGTGAGCAGCTTCACGACGGCCGGATGCACGTGCACGCCGTCGGCGATCACTTCCGCCGCGATGCGCTCATCCGCGAGCACCGCGCCCGCCGTGCCCGGCTCCCGGTGGCGAAGCGGCGTCATCGCGTTGAATGTATGCACGGCTTGGTTGAGGCCGTTGTCGGCGGCGCGAACGATCTGATCGTACGTCGCGTCCGTGTGGCCGGCGGCGGCGATGATGCCGAGCCGGCGCAGCTCGCGGATGAGCTCGATCGCGCCGTCCGTCTCCGGAGCCAGCGTCAGCTGCTTCACGAGCCCCGGGAAGACGGACGTCCAATCGCGCAGCCAGTCCGCGTTCGGCGGGACGATATGGCTCGGGTTTTGCGCGCCGGGCCACTGCGGCGAGATGAACGGGCCCTCGAGATGGACGCCGAGCAGACGAGCCCCCCGCGGCGGCGCGTCCGCGATGTATTGCGCCGCGGTCCGCAGCACGCCGTCGATCGCGTCCTTCGACGCCGTCACCGTCGTCGCGAGCAGCGACGTCGTGCCGTGCCGGCCGTGGAAGGCGGCAATCGCTTCGAACGCCTCCGCCGTCGCGTCCATGAAATCGTGCCCGCCGCCGCCGTGGACGTGGACGTCGACGAAGCCCGGGACGATCCAGCCTGCGCCGAGGTCGACGTCGGCCGGCGCGGCGCCGGCGCGCTCGACGGCTGCGATGCGGCCGCCTTCGATGCGGACGACGCCGCCTTCGACGACGCCGTCCGGCGTCACGACGCGGCCGCGAATGCTCATAGCGCTCATGCGAAATGCCTCCCCGCCTCGGCGTCGACCATCACGACGAGATGCGGGTGCGTCTGCAGCAGGCTCGCCGGGCATTCCGTCGTAATTTCGCCCGTCAGCGCGCGGTGGACGATGTCCGCTTTGTCCGCGCCTTTCACGACGAGCAGAATCGTCTTCGCCTTCAATATCGAAGCGACGCCCATCGTAATCGCGTGCGTCGGCACATGAGCGACGGAGCCGAAGAAGCGCGCGTTCGCTTCCCGCGTCTGTTCGCTGAGCGCGACGACATGCGTGCCCGGCGCGAGCGACGCGTCCGGCTCGTTGAAGCCGATATGGCCGTTATGGCCGAGGCCGAGAATTTGCAGGTCGATCTGACCGCTCGCCTCGAGCAGCGCGTCGTATCGGGCGCATTCCGCCTCCGGGTCTTCGGCGATCCCGTTCGGAATATGCGTCCGCTCGGGATGGACGTCGATGCGTCCGAACAGATGCTCCTTCATGTAATACGCGTAGCTTTGCGGGTCGGTCGGCGGCAGGCCGACGTACTCGTCGAGGTTGAAGGTCGTGACCTGCTTGTAGCTGACCATGCCTTTGTCGTAAGCGCGGATCATTTCTTGATAAATGCCGATGGGCGTGCTGCCGGTCGCAAGACCGAGCACGGCGTTCGGCTTCGTCTGGACGAGCCCGGTGACGATGCCGGCGGCGGCTTCGTGCAGTTCGTCCTTCGTCGGGAATTTCAGCAGGTTCATAGCGTTACCTTCCTTTGTCCTTGCGAATTTTTTTCACGTTCAGGTACGTTTGCTCAAGCTTCGGCACGTACGTATCGAACCGGGCGCTGACGAGGCCGATGAACAGCACGTCGATGACGTGCAGCTGCGCGATGCGCGACGCCATGTCGCCGCGGCGCATGCCCTCCTCGAGCGACGAGGCGAACAGGGCGATGTCGGCCGCTCGGGAGAGAGCGTTCGAGCCGTACTTCGTCAGCGAGATCGCGACGGCGCCCTGCGCTTTGGCGCAGAGCAGCGCGTCCACCGTTTCCGGCGTTTCGCCCGAGTACGAAATCGCGAAGGCGACGTCGCCCGGGCCGAGATTGGAGGCAGACGTGATTTGCAGATGCGGATCGGAGAAGGCGCTCGCCTCTTTGCCGATGCGGATCAGCTTCTGATACGCGTCTTGGGCGACGATGCCGGACGTGGCGACGCCGTACAGGTCGATGCGCCTCGCCCGATCGAGCGCGTCTACCGCCCGCTGCAGCGCCGCGAAGTCGAGCAGACGCGTCGTGTCGGCGATCGAGCGCAGATGGTTCGCTTCGATCGCGGCGGCGATCCGGCGCAGCGAGTTGCCGGCGACGATGTCTTGGTAGGTCGGCTGCTGCTCGGCCGGCGCGGCCAGCTCCTCGGCGAGCTTGAGCTTGAAGCCGGAGAAGCCATCGAAGCGCATCGACCGGCAAAACCGCGTGATCGTCGCCGCGCTCGCGCCGGATCGCTCCGCAAGCTCGGTGATGCTCGAACGAGTCGCCTCCTGCGGATGTCCGAGAATATATTCCGCCAGCGTCCGTTCCTTCGGGTGCAGGTCCGGAAGCCGTTCGCGGATGGCGTGGAGAATGTTGGACATGGCGTTCCTCCGCAGTGTAATTATTAAAATATTTTTAATAAAACGGTTATAATCCATGAAAAATATTTTCGTCACTAATATCATATGCCATCTCGAGCAAACGCGCAAGGGCGCAACGGCGGCGGCGTTTCATACGTCCAGTATGTTATAAACCCAAAAGGGGGGATTGTATGCGTTTGCCATATCATCGACGGGCGTTGCTGCCGATCGCGGCGGTTCTCGCGGTTGCCGCGGCGGCGCTCGCGTATTGGTTTCTCTGGGATCGTCCGTTCATGGAAGGGGTGCGGCTGAATCCGTACCAAGTCGACGCGATCGAGATCGTCCGGAGAGGAGAGGGGCTGCTCCAACAAGAAATCATTACGATTCGGGACCCGGCATTGATCCGGAGGACGCTGGCGGAATGGCGGCGTGCGCCGTTTTTGCAGGAGTCATTTCCCCCGAAATGGGAGCATCTGCAAGGGTATCCGACGTTCGTACGCGTGCGGGACGGTGCATTCACCGAGCTGCATGCGGACGTCTATCCGGGAGGGTCGCACGAAGGCGACGCGGCGATGCTGGTGAACGACCGGTACCATTACCTCGTTCCGGAGCCGGTGCGCACGCTGCTGACGACGGATGTCGAACGTTTCGCCGCCGGAGGCCGACGCGTGGACGTCTTTTTGAACGGTTGGCGTCCGCTGGTCGTCTTGGAGGGCGAGCCGCATACCGCTTATTTCATGGAAGACGGCTGGGGGAGCGAGCTGCGCGCCGAGCCCGCCGCCTCTGTCACGGCCGCGCTTCCGGACAGCGTCCGTTATGGGGGGCCGAACAGCATTGCCCGGCTGCTAACGGAAGGGGCCGGGACGTTTCCGGCGGGGACGCCGATCTACGAAGCCGAAGGATACTTTTTTATTAGGGGCATGAAGGAATCGGATGTATGGGGTATGCTCCTGCCGGAAGGGCAGGCCGCGCATCGGCTCGAGCTCGATCAGGGGGAGGAGGTCGGGTATTGGGAGTCGTACGGCGTGCGGTACTTCGTCGTTCGCGGCGAGGGCGGGTACTCCGTCTTTGCCGCTCGGGACCCGAACGCGTCTTGCCGGCTGGTTTGGGATGAGCGGCAGCGTCGATTCATCTCGCCTTGCGGTGCGGTCGAATACGGCATCGACGGCCGGCCGTCCGAACCGGGCGCCGCGCCGATGATTCGCTGGCCGTCGCGCGAATGGAACGGCGTGCTGCTGTTCGAGTACGAGTAAACGAACAAACGACGGCGGCGGACCGCGCTTCTTCGCGAAGCGAGGTACCGCCGCCGTCGTCGTTGCAGGCATTCTAAACATTCGGTTCCGGGTCGGTCTTCGGCTTGACCGGGCATCCCTTGCAATACCTTCCGTCGGGCAAATGGTACCGGAGACAGCACATGCGCCGTACCGCCTTGCCGGTAAAGATGAACGGGTTGAAGCATTGGAGCTCCCCGAACAACTCTGGCGGCGCTTCCTGCCGGACGTAGCGGTAATCGTCCTCGATTCGCTCGCGCGTCTCCGGGTCGGCAGCTTCCTCGATCCATTTCCGGTAGAAATGATGCACGTACATCGAGCCGTTTTCCCAAAGCAGATCTTCCCGGACGCCCGTCGCCGCGTGCAAGCTCTTGAACACCAGGTTCCAGTTGTGGGCGAACAGGCGGATGACGGTCAGCTCCCGCAGCGATTCGCGCGCGGCGGGATCGAGCGCCGGCGCCGCCCGTCCGCCGCAGTGGACGGCGAACGGCGGGTCTCCGGGGAACAGCAGCATGACGTCCCGCAGCGAGGCGGAGCGGGCGATGCCGAGCACGCTGAACTCGTACAGGACGCCGACGAGGGAGCGGCAATACCATTTCGTGAATTGCGAGGCGGCGACGGCCGGCTTGTCGACGCGGAGCATGTCGGCGACGCGGTCGAGCAGCTTCGGCACGTGTTCCGCGGCGGCGAGCACCGGCCCGTGGAGCCGGTCGGGCGCCTCGACGTCCGGGGCCGTGTAATACCCGAGCTCGAGCAGCGCGTCGCCGCCCGCCTTAACCGCCGACATAGACGGGCTCCTTCTCCGCCGAGGCCGAGGCCGCGGCCGCGCCGGCGCGCGCGCCGACCGGGATGCACATCGGAGTGCCGTACACCGGGTCGGTCATCATCCGGCACTCCATGCCGAATACGTCGCGGATGAGCTTCTCGTCGACGATGTCGGCGGGCGCCCCTTCGGCGTACACAGCCCCGTTCGACACGGCGACGATGTTGTGCGCGTACCGGCAGGCGAGGTTAATATCGTGGAGCACCATCACGATCGTGCGCTGCTCGCGTTCGTTCAGGTCGGCGAGCAGCTCCAGCACTTCGATTTGGTGCGTCATATCCAAATACGTCGTCGGCTCGTCGAGCAGAATCGTCCCGGTCTGCTGCGCGAGCGTCATGGCGATCCAGGCGCGCTGGCGCTGGCCGCCGGAGAGCGAGTCCACGGGACGTTCGGCGAACGGCGCCATGCCGGTCGCCGCCAGCGCCTCGGCGACGGCCCGCTCATCCTCGCGCGACCACTGCTTCAGCCACGTTTGGTGCGGGTAACGCCCTTGTTTGACGAGCTGGAGCACCGTCAGCCCTTCCGGGGCGGCGGGACCTTGCGGCAAAATGGCGAGCCGCTTGGCGACTTCCTTCGTCGGCTGGGTGTAAATGTCCTTCCCGTCGAGCAGCACCGATCCGCCGTCGGGCCGAAGCAGCCGCGCGAGCGAGCGCAGCAGCGTCGACTTGCCGCAGCCGTTCTTGCCGATCAAGACGGTAATTCGGCGGCGCGGCACGGCGAGGTCGAGCCCGTCGATGACGGCGGCGCCTCCGTATCCGAGCGTCAGTCCTTTCGCGTCCATAGCGGTCATGATGCTTTCCTCCTCGTGAGCAGATAGATGAAGAACGGCGCGCCGACGGCGGCCGTGAACACCCCGGCCGGAATGTCGTTCGGCGGGAAGGCGGTGCGGCCGAGCGTATCGGCGACCAAGAGCAGCATGGCGCCGATGCAGGAGGATACCGGCAGGACGGCGCCGAACGACGGACCGACGAGGCGTCTCGCCATATGCGGCGCCATCAGCCCGATGAAGCCGATCGCGCCGACCTGCGAGACGGCGGCGCCGGCGAGCGCGGCGCTGACGAGCACGAGCGCGATGCGGTCGCGAGAGACGCGGGCGCCGACGCCGGCGGCGACGTCCTCGCCGAGCTCCTGCACGTTCGCTCTGCGGGCCAGCGCCCAAGCGGCGATGCCGATGCCGGCCGCCCAAGGCAGCAGCGCGAAGACGTTGTTCCACGAGCTGCCGTATACGCTGCCGGTCAGCCACGTGAACGCCTGGTTCGCCAGGTAATGCGGGCTGAGCACGATCAGGAACGACGACAGGGAAGCGGCGGCCGTCTGAAGCGCGACGCCGATCAGCACGAGCCGCAGCGGTGAAATGCCGCGCTTCCATGCGAGCGCGAACAGCAGCAGCGCGACGGCGGCCGCGCCGACGATCGCCGCGATCGAGAGGCCGGCGACGCCGGCGGCGCCTGACGTGACGACGAGCAGCGCGACGCCCGCGGCGGCCGCGCCGCCGGTGATGCCGATCATGTCCGGCGAGGCGAGCGAGTTGCGGGAGACGGCCTGCAGCAGCGCGCCCGATCCGGCGAGGCACGCGCCGGCGAGAATCGCCATCGCGGCGCGCGGCAGGCGGAACGAGTACAGCACCGTGCGGGTCGTGTCTTCGCCGAAGCCGAAGGCGCCCTTGACGACCTCTAGCGGCGGAATCCAGAGCGTGCCGACGCCCGCGCTGAGGCAGGCGAGAGCGAGCGTCGCCGCGGCGAGCGCGGCGGACCAAACGGAGGCGCGCTTGTCGGCGAGGAAGGAGAAGAGCCGGGTGCGAATCGTCAGTTGTTTATGAAGCTTCATTCAGACCCCTCCTTGCCACCCACACGAAGAACGGCACGCCGATCAGCGCCGTGACGATGCCGACCGGCAGCTCGTTCGGCATCGCGATGAAGCGGGCGCCGACGTCCGCGGCCAGCAGCAGCGCCGCGCCGAGGAGCGCGCAGTACGGCAGCAGCCAGCGGTGGTCGCTGCCCGCGGCGAAGCGCGCGAGATGCGGCACGATGATGCCGACGAAGGCGATCGGTCCGGCGACCGCGACCGACGCGCCGGCGAGCAGCACGACCGCCGCGGCCGAGGCGAGCTTCACCGCGGCGACCCGTTGGCCGAGCCCGCGGGCGACGTCCTCGCCGAGCGCCAGCGTGTTGAGCGCTCCGGCGACGGCGATGCAGACGAGCCAGCCGAGCGCCATATAAGGCAGAACGGGAAGCAGCATCGGCATTTCGCGTCCGGCGACGGAGCCGACGAGCCAGAACAAAATTTGGTCGAACGTGCGCCCGTTCACGAGCATGACGCCCTGCGTGATCGAAGCGGCGAACGCGGCGACGGCGGCGCCCGCCAAAGTGATCTTGACCGGAGAGGCGCCCTCCCGCCCGGCGGAGCCGAGCCCGTAGGCGGCGGCCGCCGCGAGCGCGGCGCCGACGAACGCCGCGCCGATGAACTCCGTCAGCGACGTCGCGCCGAAGAACGAAATCGCTACGATAATGAACAGCGCGGCCCCCGCATTAATGCCGAAAATATCGGGGGACGCCAGCGGGTTGCGCGTCACCGTCTGCAGCACCGCGCCGGCGGCGGCGAGCGCGGCGCCGACCGTCATCGCGACGAGCATGCGCGGCAGGCGCGTATTGCGAACGATAAGATGCTCCGCCGATCCGTCGAATGCGGCGAACGCTTGCCATACCGTCTGCAGGTCGGTGCTTCTGCTTCCATAGGATAATGAGAGAAAGCCGAGGAACAGGACGAGCAGAAGGCATCCGAATAATCCAAGTGCTTTATACATGGTTGGCCAATCCTTACGTCAAAATAAGATGGTCCTGCGCGTACAGATCAAATCATCAACAACATTAAGTAGAAATAAGTCTGTTCCCATTGTATGAGAACGATTCTCACATGTCAATGAAGCTGAGAATCATTTTCAAAAATTCCCTTGACATGCGCTTAGAACGTTTGTATATTGAGTTTTGTCGGCAAGAGATTGAGAATCATTATCACATATAAAGGGGTAGGGAAAACCGAATGAAACCAAATGCATCTCGTTTATCGATTACGTTAGTATTGTTGTTGGCGTTCGCGATGGCGCTTGCCGCTTGCGGCGGCGCAGGCGCGGACGGCGATTCAGCTGCCGGCGGGGAGCAAACCGATGGCGCGGCGAACGGCGCGGCGGAAGAGCCGGCGGGCGAAGAAGCGGCTGCGACGCGGACTTTCACGCATGCGATGGGCGACACGGACATTCCGACGAATCCGCAGCGCGTCGTCATTTTGTCGAACGAAGGAACGGAAGCGCTGCTGGCGCTCGGCGTGAAGCCGGTCGGCGCGGTGAAGTCGTGGACTGGCGATCCGTGGTACGACCACATTAAAGATCAAATGGAAGGCGTCACGAACGTCGGGGAAGAAGGCCAGCCGAACCTCGAAACGATTATCAGCCTCAAGCCGGACTTGATTATCGGCATCAAAATGCGTCATGAAGAGATCTACGACGAGCTGAGCGCGATTGCGCCGACGATTTTCGCGGAGACGCTGCGCGGCGACTGGCAGCAGAACTTCAAGATGTATGCGGACGCGCTCGGCAAAACGGCCGAAGGCGAAAAGGTGCTCTCCGATTGGAACGCTCGCGTCGCCGATCTGAGCGGCAAGCTGGGCGACAAGCTGTCGACGCAGGTGTCGATCGTGCGCTTCATGGCCGGCGATACGCGGATTTATTGGAAGGATACGTTCTCGGGCGTCATCTTGAAGCAAATCGGTCTGGCGCGTCCGCCAGCGCAGGATAAGGACGAATTCGCCGCTCGCGGCGTGACGAAGGAACGGATCGAGGAGATGGACGGCGACATCATGTTCTACTTCTCCTACGAAACCGGCGACGGCGGCGCGACGGCCGTCGAGCAGGATTGGGTGAACGATCCGCTCTGGCAGACGCTTGACGTCGTGAAGGCAGGCAAGGCGTACAAAGTGAGCGACACGATTTGGAACACGGCCGGCGGCGTCCTTGCGGCGAATCTGATGCTGGACGATCTGTACAAATATTTCGAAGTGCAGCAGTAACACCGAAAGAAAGCATCGACCGGTCACGCCGGACGATGCTTTTATTGCGTTTAGAACAAAAACGACAGCTGCACCGGCTCCTCCGTGGGCGGCTTCCTCGGGGCGGCCGTCGGCGCGCGGGACGCCTCGGCTCGCTCCGGCGCGCGCCGGTCGAGTCCGTGCCGTTCGGCGATCCGCTTCAGCCGGCTCTCCATCATGCCCGCGTAAGCGGCGTCGACGTACGTCTTCGCGTACAGACGGGCGTACCGCCCGACGAGGTCGGGGAAATGCTGATCGAGCGTTCGGAAATACCACGGCTTCACATCGGGCGAGAGGCGCAGCAGCGACGTCATCGCGAATGCCGCGTCGTGCGCCTTAAGCGCCGCGAACAGCTCGTTAAGCCCCGCCTCGTCGTCGGTGAGCAGCGGGAGAATCGGGGCGACGAACGCACCGGCCGGGAGCCCTTCGGACGCGAGCGCGCGAAGAGCGCGGAGGCGTTCGGCAGGCAGCGGCGTGGCCGGCTCAAGGCGTCGCGTCAGGGCCGCGTCCAGCGTATTGATGCTGATGTTGATCGAGATGAGATCGACCTGCTTCAGCACGTCGACATCCCGCAGGACGAGCGGCGAACGCGTCGTCACGGTCGTCGGGACGCCGTATTCGGCCAGCACGCTCAAGCATCGGCGGGTCTGCTCCGCCTTCGCTTCGATCGGCTGGTATGGATCCGTCGCGGTGCCGATCGCTACCGGGCCGACGAGCGGGCCGACATCCTCCGGACGGACGCCGTGCCGGCGGGCGAACGAGCGCAGCTGCGCCTCCAGCGCCTCCGCAGCGTTGTCCTTCACGATAATATGGTTTTGGAAATCGTCGGTCGGCTCCCTGCCGAGGAACGTCTGGAACGCTCTCGCATAGCAGAAGCTGCAGCCGTGCGCGCAGCCCCGATACGGGTTGAGCGACCATTCGAACGGCATGCGTTCGGATTTGACGCGATTTAAGACTTGTTTTGCGGAAACAAACTCGTACTGTTTGCCAGACACGGCGGCCACCCCTTTGTCGTATCGATTCCAGAATACGAACAAACGTTCTATATACGTTAATGTACCACAAGAAACTCCGGCGGAAAAGTCTTGAGCGCCCGATGGGACAATTTCCCGGCGGCGGAACCTTTCGTACGAAATCCAAGTTTATACGCCTACGGCCCGGAAGGGACGGTCTGGCTGCCATCAACGCCGAGTTTACGAATCAACGCAAAAATCCCCTGAGAGCGGCTGCTCCCAGGGGATTTGCATTTGTGACGATATGCGATTATTCCGTTGCGACCGACTGGTCCGCTTGCATCGTGACCGGCGAAATGCGGACGAAGTGAGCGTCGAGGTTTTCGAGCAGCTTCGCGACTTTCGCAGCGGCTTCCGCTTGGCCGGATTTCTCCAGCTCCTCGCGGTAGATGCCGAGCAGTTCGTTCAGGTCGGCGCGGCTCTTGTCGCCGAGCGCCGAGATGTTGACCTTCGCGCCCTTCGCGACGCGGCGCTTGATGGCCGCTTCGTCGAGGCCGAGTTCCGGCTGCAGGCGCTGGTAGATGACGCCGCCCGTCATACCGGCGCAAATCCATGGACCCGGATCGCCCATGACGACGGCGCGGCCGTTCGTCATGTACTCGAACGCGAAGCCTTTCAGGTTCGCGCGGCCTGCCATGTTGCCGAGCTCGTCGCGGATCGGCCCTTCCAGCTCGCCGCCGAAGATGATGTCGGCGCCCGAGAGGCGGATGCAAGCGCGGGAGTCCGCGTTGCCCTGTACGATGAAGGTACCCTTCTGCGCGCCGTAGGCGAACGATTTGCCGACGGAACCGTTGATGAACGTCTTATGCTTGCTTGGCGCCTTCAAGATGGCGATCTTGCCGCCGAACGCCATTTTGCCTACGCCGTCTTCCGCGCCGCCGTGTACGGTGATGTCGACGCCGCGCGCGTTGAACGCGCCGAGGCCGTTACCCGGTACCGAGCCGTCCGTCAGCTCGATCGAGACGTTCGGAAGCTGGTCGTAGCTGCCGTCGAAACGGTCGCGAACGCGGTTCGACGAGAAGCGCGAGCCGACGATGCGCGTTTCGGCGCTGATTTTGCTCCAGCGGTGCTGGATCGGCGCTTCGAAGCTCAGCTTGCTCGGGTACATCGTCGCTTCCGCGCCGACGGCCGCGAGTACCGGCTCTGCCGAAACAGCCGCTTCTTGCGCGGACTGCGAGATGAACTGGATCGGAGCCGGACGGAGCAATGCCGACAGGTCGATTTGCTCCAGCGCGTTCACCTGCTTCAGCAGGTCCGAACGGCCGACGAGATCCTGTGCGTTCTTGAAGCCGAGCGCCGCGACGACTTCGCGGATTTCTTCGCCCATGCCCGAGAACAGGCGGACGAGCGCGTCGACCGCGTTGTCGTATACCCGCGGCACGAAGCGGCGAAGGCCTTTCTCTTCGGCTTCTTCCATCGAGTCGATCTGCGTCGCGATGCCGACGTGGCACGTATCCAAGTGGCAGCCGCGGCACGTCGTACAGCCGATCGCCTGCATCGAGATGGAACCGAAGCCGCAGCGGTTCGCGCCGAGGAGCATCATTTTCACGACGTCCGTGCCGGACTTGAGGCCGCCGTCGGACCACAGCTCGACGCGGTGGCGAAGGCCGGCTTCGATCAAGGCGACGTGCGCCAGCTTCGTGCCGATTTCCGTCGGGAGGCCGACGTGCTGCAGCGAGTGGACGCGCGCCGCGCCGGTGCCGCCGTCGAAGCCGGACAGCGTGATGACGTCCGCGCCCGCTTTGGCGACGCCGACCGCGATCGTGCCGATGCCCGGAACGACCGGAACTTTGACGATGATTTTCGCTTGATGGTTGCTCGCTTCTTTCAGCTCGCTGATGATCTGCGCCAAGTCTTCGATCGAGTAAATGTCATGGTTGTTCGAAGGCGAGATCAAGTCGGAACCGATCGTCGCGTTCCGCGCCGCGGCGATTTTCGCCGTAACCTTGGAGCCCGGCAGGTGACCGCCTTCGCCCGGCTTCGCGCCTTGACCGATCTTGATTTCAAGGAACGCTACCGCGTTCGCCAGCTCGACGTTGACGCCGAAGCGTCCCGAAGCGACCTGCGCGCCGCGCGTCCGCTTGTAGCGGCCGAGCATATCCTTGATTTCGCCGCCTTCGCCGTTCATCGTGACCATGTTGAGGCGTTCGCCGGCTTCCGCATACGCGCGGAACGCCGTTTCGTTCTGCGAACCGAACGACATGGACGAGATGAGCATCGGCAGCGAGTGATCGCCTACGCCGATGTTGACGTCCTTCGGATCGAGCGGCTTGCGGCCTTCCGACGCAGCCTTATCGAAATCGAAACCGGCTACGTGGCGGATGCTGATTGGATTTTTCTGCTCTTCCTCTTGCAGCTTCGCGCGGTAGTCCGCGTACGGAGCCGCGCCCGAAGCTGCGTCGCCGAGAGCTTTCCACATCCGCTGGAAGAAGCGGAAGTTTTTGCCCGGCTTCGCCTTCGGATTGTTATTGTAGTCCTCGTAGCGAGCAGCCGCGTCCTGCTCGAGCTTCGCGAAGCCCGTGCCGGCCGTGTCGCTGCCAAGGTAGTTGACGATATCGAGCACTTCCGCGACCTCCGGCTGGAGACCGATGGAAGAGAAGAAACGCGTGTATCCGCGAAGCTCGTGCGTACCGATCGTCGAGATGACTTTCTCGAGACCTTTCTGCAGGGCCACGAACACCTTCTGCGCCGCAGGCGCGCCTTCTTTGGCCGACGCCGTCGCGAAGAGGGCGTACGGCGAAATCAGATCCGCGCCGAGGCCGCAGGCGACCGCGATGTCATGCAGGTTCCGCACGGATGCGGAGCGGAGCACGATGGCCGTTTGGCGGCGGAGGTTGTCGCCTTGGCCGAGCTTCACGCTCTTCAGCGCGATGTCGACGCGGGAAACCGCAAGGTGCGAGTCGACCCACAGGCGGTCGTTGCTGTTCGCTTCCGAGTCGTCGAGCACGAGCAAGCTCGCGCCGCCGCGAACGGCTGCGATCGCGTCTTCGGCCAGCTTATCGAGCGCGGCTTTCAGCGATTCGCCGCGGCCGAACGTGAGCGACAGCGTCGCGACGGAGCCGGACTTCGATTGCTCGAAGGCGGAGATGATTTGCTCGAGCGACGGTTGACCGATCGCTTGCAAGCTGCCTACGCCGTTGGAGCCTTCCAATACGAGCGGAGCCGGCAGTTCGATGCGGAGACGGCCGTCCAGCTCGCCGTAAATCGTCGGACGAGGGCCGAGCACGACGCGCGTGGAGAAGTGCTCCTGTTCGCGGTCGCGGTCGATCGCCGGGTTCGTGACGACGGCGACGCTCTCCTTAATATAGTCGGCGATGTTCTGGCGTTCCCAGTTGAGCGCCGCGAGCGGGCCGTCATGGCCGAGCGAGCGGATCGGCTCCGCGCCGGTTTCCGACATCGACTCGATCATTTGAATGCCTTCGCGATCCCAGCCCGCCGCCGAGTACAGCGCGTCCGTCACGACGACGTCGGCGTTCGGCTCGGCTTCCGGGAATTGGTTGTCGTAGAACAGCTGCTTGCGCAGACCGTTGAACTCGACGCGCTTCTTCGCGCGTTCGAGCACGATCGTTTGCAGCTCTTCGTACGGGATGACTTGCACATGCTCGCCGCGCGTCAGCACGACGCCGATTTTTTCGCCTGGGGCGATCGGTTTCGGATCGGCCACCATTTCGCCGACCGTGATGACGCCTTGCTCGGACGAGAAGTAGAGCGACGTTTCGCTTTCGACCATCCACAGCGGGCGGAGGCCGAGCGCGTCAACGCTGAATACGCACTCGTTGCCGTAGCGCGATACGATCGCTGCCGGACCTTGCGCGTAATGTCCCCAAATTTGGCGATAATACACGTAGAGGTCTTGCAGCTCCGGACGGAAGCCCTTCATTTCGTTGTGAATCGGTGGGAATACGAGCTCCATTGCTTCGAAATGCGAAAAACCGTGACGGTGGATGAACGTTTCGATCGTCCGGTTCATATCCTGCGAGTCGGAGCCGCCGTCGACGAGCGGAACGCCGATCATTTCGGCTTCGTAGCGCATCTTTTTGATCGTGTTGATTTCGCCGTTGTGGCCGAGCAGCGAGAACGGCTGTACGCGGAAGAAGCTCGACAGCGTGTTCGTCGAATAGCGGTTATGGCCGATCGTCACTTGCGCGGCGAACAACGGGTCTTGCGTATCTTTGAAGTATTTCGGCAAAATGCTCGCGGAGCCCATCACCTTGTAAGCGGCGGTTACGTTGCTCAGCGACGCTACATGCACGTTGTATTTGCTTTCGATGTCGACATGCAGCTCGAACAGATGGTCGGCGACATTGACGACTTCCTTCTCCGTGAGCGCCGCGACTTGCCAGAACGTCGGCTCGTCGTTGCGGCCGTTCGGGCCGAGGACGGAGCTGTTCGTTTGGTTTTCTTGCTCGAGCACGATCTTCACGCCGTACTGCGCGAACAGCTCGCGGATGCCCGCTTGCATGTCTGCGACGGAGATGTCGAGTTTGCGCGGCACGAAAATGTGCGCGATCGAGAAACGGTCGTCGAACGCCAGCTGACCGTCAAGGCCTGCTTGTTCGAGCTTGCTTTGCCACAGAGCGCGCGGGATGTCGGTCAGAATGCCGCAGCCGTCGCCTTCTCCGTCGATAAAGCCGGAGCGGTGCTCCATTTTTACGAGGGCGTCGATCGTCTTTTGGATATTATCGCGGGACGGATGTCCGTTCTTCTCGATAATGCAAATGACGCCGCAGCTGTCGTGCTCTTCGAGCAGCAGCTGTTGGAACAAACCTTCATTCTTCATTGCTTGATTCATGCGTTCGGTCAGAATTCTGACCCTCACCTCCTATGAGTATGGGTTCGGGTATGCATAAATATGCAAACGCGCTGAATATCAGCGCTGGTCCTTCGCGGCAAAGGTAGACAACGGAGCGGGGCGATTGCCAGAAACGGAATACGAGGCGTATGGCAACATCGCGAAGGAACCCGCGAAAAATGAAGGAAAAACGCGCCACCGCCGGAGAGTAAAAGTAGATATAGAATAACACGAATTTAACATGGCGACAATAAAGAAAAGGATGTCAAACGGGTTGTAAGCGTTTTTTTAATGTATAAAAATATTTATAGCGGTGAATAATCATATTTTTTAACCGATGGTCTTTTCTTTTGGCCTAGAAGCGGCCTCTACTCTTGATTTATATCATTAAAAGAGCAATATTTCACCATGTAGATTCAGACAATTTCGCCCCGGCGACGGTGAAACGTCGTCCGGGGCGAATGTATGATTATGAAAGTTTTGCGAATACGCGGCCGGCGGCGGCGATCGTCGCCTCGACGTCTTCTTCGGTATGGGCGGTCGTCAGGAACCAAGCTTCGTATTTCGACGGCGCGAGCAGGACGCCTTCGTCGAGCATACCTTTGAAGAACCGGCCGAACGCTTCGCCGTCCGTGTCCTGCGCCTCGTCGTAGTTCGTGACCGGGTGGCTGCAGAAGTGCGTAGAGAACGCGCCGCGCACTCGATTGATCGTGAGCGGCACGCGGTGCGACGCCGCGGCTTGCGCGAGGCCGTCGGTCAGCCTGCGCGCGAGGGCGTCGAGCCGCTCGTACGTGCCGGGGCGGCGCAGCTCGGCGACGCAGGCGAAGCCCGCGGCCACGCTGAGCGGGTTGCCGGCGTGCGTGCCCGCTTGGTATGCCGGGCCGAGCGGCGCGACCTGCTCCATGATGTCCGCGCGGCCGCCGTAGGCGCCGATCGGCAGGCCGCCGCCGATGATTTTGCCGAGCGCGGTCAGGTCCGGCGCGATCGCGGCGACTTCTTGCGCGTTGGCGCCTTCGAGGAAGGTGGACGCGGCGCCCCAATGGAAGCGGAACGCGCTGATCACCTCGTCGTAAATGACGAGCGCGCCCGCTTCGTGCGCCAGCTTGCACAACCCTTCGAGGAAGCCGGGCTTCGGCTGCACGATGCCGAAGTTGCCGACGATCGGCTCGACAAGCACGGCGGCGGTTTCGGCGCCCCAGCGCTCTAACGCTTGCTTGAGCCCGTCGAGGTCGTTGAACGGCACCGTGATCACCTGCTCGGCGACGCCCTGCGGCACGCCGGCGCTGTCCGGCACGCCGAGCGTCGACGGGCCGGAGCCGGCCGCGACGAGCACGAGGTCGGAATGACCGTGGTAGCAGCCGGCGAATTTGATGATTTTCGTCCGGCCGGTGAAGGCGCGCGCGACGCGGATCGTCGTCATGACCGCCTCGGTGCCGGAGTTCGTAAAGCGCACTTTATCTAATGAAGGAATAGCTTCTTTCAGCAGCTTCGAAAACTCGATTTCGAGCTCGGTCGGCGTGCCGTACAAGGTGCCGGCTTCGGCGGCGCGGCGGATGGCTTCGGTGACGGCCGGGTGCGCGTGGCCGAGGATGATCGGGCCGTACGCCGCTAGGTAGTCGATGTAGCGGTTGCCGTCGGCGTCCCAGAAGTGGGCGCCTTGGCCGCGCTTCATGAACACGGGGGCGCCGCCGCCGACGGCTTTGAACGAGCGCGACGGGCTGTTGACGCCGCCGACGATATGCTTGAGCGCTTCTTGGTAGAGAGCTTCGGAGTTGGTACGGTTCATCGGTGAAACACACCTTTCGGTTTATGTATGGCGGCCTCCCCTTCGGCCGGGGGTTGGGCCGAATGGTGGGGCGGATAAGGGACAAGTGTTCGTTACGGCCGGCGATGGCGGTCCGCGGCGGGCGAATAAGGGACAAATGTTCGTTAGAGCCGGCAATGACGGTCCGCGGTGGGCAAATAAGAGACAAATGTTCGTTAGAGCCGGCAATGACGGTCCGCGGCAGGCGAATAAGTGACAAATGTTCGTTAGAGCCGGCAATGACGGTCCGCGGCGGGCGAATAAGGGACAAATGTTCGTTAGAGCCGGCGATGGCGGTCCGCGGTGGGCAAATAAGAGACAAATGTTCGTTAGAGCTCGCGTTTACGGTCCGCGGCGGGCTAATAAGGGACAAATGTTCGTTAGAGCTTGCCCTGTGATCCCGCGGTCTCGGTCCGCCGAGGGCGAATAGCCGCAAAACTGCGGCTAAAGGCCGCGCGCCCGGTCCGCCGAGGGCGAATAGCCGCAAAACTGCGGCTAAAGGCCCCGCGCCCGGCCCGCCGAAGGCAAATAGCCGCAAAACTGCGGCTAAAGGCCGCGCGCCCGGCCCGCCGAAGGCGTATAGCCGCAAAACTGCGGCTAAAAGCCGCGCGCCGGGCCCGCCGAAGGCGTATAGCCGCAAAACTGCGGCTAAAGACCGCGAGCCCGGCCCGTCGGGGGTGAATAGCCGCAAAACTGAGGCTAAAGACCGCGAACCCGGCCCGCCAGGGGCGAAAAGCCGCAAAACTGCGGCTAAAGGCCGCGCGCCCGACCCGCCGGGGGCGAATAGCCGCAAAACTGCGGCTAAGGGGCGCGCGGCCTCGGCCCGCCGCCGGCGAACAAGCGCAAAGGCACATAACCGCAGCGCTCCCGCGCTCGTTATGTGCCTCTGCCGCAGCCGCAGCCACGGTTGCAGCCGTCGCCGCAGCCCGCTGCGTTAGCCGTCGCTGCCAGCGCCGGGCTCGTTCCCGAGCGCGGCGTCGTTCGGATTGACCGCCGGCTCCTCCGCGGGCGCCGGGGCTTCCGCGAACTTCTCCTCGATGAACTCCTTCAGGTCGTCCGCGTCCACCGTCAGCACCGAAGCGCCGCCGACAGAGGTTTCCCGCAGCAGCTCGGGCGGCGGAAGCTGTACGCCGACCACCTCGTTCGCCTTCGCTTCGAAGCCGAGAGCGCCGAGCTTCAGCATCTCGGTCACGGTCAAGTTCGACTCGATGTACGGGTCGATCGCCGCCAAAATTTGCGGCAGCCGAATGAGCGACGTCGACGTCTGCAGCTTCTGCGCGACGGCCGTCATGAACTTGCGCTGCCGCTCGGTGCGCGAGAAATCGCTGAGCGCGTCGTGCCGGAACCGGACGTACTGCAGTGCCGTGCGGCCGTCCATATGCTGCAGGCCTTCCTTCAGGTTGATGTCGTATTCCGGCCCGTCCGCCTTCGTCGTGTACTTCATATCCTTCTCGACGTAAAACTCGATGCCGCCGATTTCGTCGATCAAATGGATAAAGCCCTCGAAGTCGGTGTATACGTAATACTGGATATCGAGGCCGGTCAGTTCGCCGACCGTGCGCATCGCGAGGTTCGGGCCGCCCAGCACGAGCGCCGAATTGACGCGATCCGAGCCGTGACCCGGAATGCGCACGTACGTATCCCGCAGCAGCGAGAACAAATGCGCCTTCTTCGTGACCGGATCGAGCGAGGCGATCATGATCGTGTCCGAACGCGGCACCTGGTTTTTCGCGAGGCCGCGCGAGTCCCCGCCGAGCAGCAGGATGTTCACCCGCTCGGTGCCTTCCCACTTGGGAGGGACGTAGGCGACCTCCTGAGGCTTCACGGTGCCCGGCTGCGGGTTAAACTGCTTGAAACGAGAATCATCTTCGTTCTCATTGAAAAAATCGTACAAAGAATATCCATAATAGCCAACGACGCCCAGCGCCAATACGCCGATCGTCAATACGGCGGTTCGCAGCCATTTCATGTTCGCTTTTCCTCCGTCAGGGGTAGTGGTATCATTATCATCAAGTTCCGGGCGCTTTAAGCGCCTTTTCCGCGTGCGCCTTAATAAAAAATAAACGACGGCGTCATAGCGGAAGTTGCAAGCCTTAAAGTATTATAGCGGTAAAATGTTAACCGCATCAAGGAAAGCGATGGAACGAACCGGATAAGGAGAGATCGGACGATGCTGGCCATCGATGTAGAAAAGCTGCGCAAACAATTCCGGATCCAAAAAAGCCGGGAAGGGCTCAAGGGCGCGCTGCAAGATTTATTCCGCCGCGAATACCGAGAGGTGACGGCGGTCAACGATATCAGCTTTCAAATCCCGAAGGGCGAAATTTGCGGGTATATCGGCGAGAACGGCGCCGGCAAATCGACGACGATCAAAATGTTGACCGGCATCCTCGTGCCGACGTCGGGACGCATCGTCGTGAACGGCTATGTGCCGTTCCAAGACCGCGAAGCGTTCGTGCGCGGCATCGGCGTCGTGTTCGGGCAGCGCAGCCAGCTGTGGTGGGACATCGGTGTCATCGAGTCGTTCAACCTGCTGCGCAAGGTGTACCAGGTGCCGGACCGCGATTACAAGGAGCGCCTGGACGAGCTCGTGCAGCGCCTCGATCTTGGCGACCTGCTGAACCGCCCGGTGCGCAAGCTGTCGCTCGGGCAGCGGATGCGCTGCGAAATCGCCGCCGCGCTCATCCATAACCCGTCGATCCTGTTCCTCGACGAGCCGACGATCGGTCTCGACATCGTCGTCAAAACCGAAATTCGCGAGTTCCTCAAATCGCTGAACGAGCGGTACGGCACGACGATTCTGCTCACGACGCACGATCTGCAGGACATCGAAGCGCTCTGCTCGCGGGTCATCATGCTCGACGACGGGAAAATCATTTACGACGGCGGACTCCAGCAGCTGAAAGATACATGGGGAAGAGGCAAAGAGATCGTGTTCCAATTCGCCTCCGGCATGCCGCTGAGCGAGCTGGAGCGCCTTACCGAAGGGCTCGACGTCCGCTGGACGCGGGAGAACGATTACACCGCCCGAGCGGCGCTGCCGCGCGGGGCCAACGTGTCCGATGCGCTCGGGCGCGTCGTCGGCGCGGCGAACATTCGCGACATCCGGATCGAAGAGACGAACACGGACGAAATCGTTCGCGAAATTTACAAATCCGGTTCCGCCGAAAAGCCCGAGCCCGCAGCCGCGGGGGTCGCGACATGACGTCCGCCTATTTGGAGCTCATTCGCATACGTTTTCTCATGATGCTCGCGTACCGCGTAAATTATTACAGCGGCATCGCCATCTACGCGATCAACATCGGGGCGTACTACTTCGTCTGGTCGGCGATATTCGCGGGCAAGCCGGAGCTCGGCGGCTTTACGGTCGCCCAAATGACGACGTACATCGCGGTATCCTGGATGGCGCGCGCGTTTTATTTCAACAACCTCGACCGCGAAATATCGAACGAAATCCGCGACGGCAGCGTGGCGATCCAATTTATCCGGCCGTACCAATACGTCGTCGTCAAAATGATGCAAGGCCTCGGCGAGGGGTTGTTCCGGCTGATCATGTTTTCGGTGCCGGGCATGCTCGTCGCGAGTCTGCTGTTTCCGGTGTCGCTGCCGCGCGATCCGGCGGTATGGGGCTTGTTCCTGGTCATGCTGTTATTTAGCTTCTTAATTAATACGCAGATTAATATTTTAATCGGTTTAGGAGCGTTCTTCCTCGAAAACAGCGAAGGCCTCATGCGCATGAAGCGCGTCGCCGTCGATTTGTTTTCGGGGCTGATCATCCCGCTGTCGTTTTTCCCGGGCTGGGCCGAAACGCTGCTGAAGCTGCTGCCGTTCCAGGCGATTACGTATTTGCCGGCGACCGTCTTCACCGGGAGGACCACGGGGGACGCGGCGCTGGAAGCGCTCGGCGTGCAAGCGCTATGGTTCGTCCTGCTCGTCGGGCCGCTCGTATGGCTGTGGCGGCTGGCGCGAAACCGGCTGTTCGTGCAAGGAGGATGAAGCGATGACGACCGCAGGGCTGTTTCTGGATTATCTCAAAACGTATCTCAAAACGCGGCTCACCTACCGCTCCGATTTTTGGGTGGAAGTGTTCTCGGATCTGCTGTTTTTGGCGATGAACCTCATTTTTATCGTCGTCATTTTCGAACATACGCAGCTGCTGGACGGGTGGACCCGCGAGCAAATCATTTTCGTATACGGGTACTTCATGGTGCCGTGGGGCGTCTTCTCCGCGATGTTTAATTTGTGGGGCTTTACGGAACGGTATATCGTGAAAGGGGAAATGGACCGCGTGCTGACGCGGCCGGTGCACAACCTCGCGCAGCTGATGCTCGAGAACATGGACCCGTCGGCGCTGATTTCCGCGGTCATCGGCGTCGCGATCATGGGGTACGCATGGCCGTCGCTCGGGGTAACGCTCGATTGGTACGACCCGCTCGTGTTCGTGCTGCTCGTGCTCGGCTCGGTCATGATTTACGGCGGCATCTACATTTCGTTGACGGCGCTGTCGTTTTTCTCCGATTCGCCGACGGGCATCTTGCCGCTGATGTGGAACATTCAAAGCTACGGGCGTTACCCGATTACGATTTATAACAAAATTTTGCAGCTGGTGCTGACCTGGGCGCTGCCGTTCGCGTTCGTCGGGTTTTACCCCGCGGCGTTCTTCCTGGAAGCGGAAGAGATGATCGGCTACGCGCTGCTGACCCCGATCGTCGGGGCGGCGTTCCTCGCCATCGGGCTGTTCGTCTGGAACACAGGCGTGAAAAGGTACCGCGGCGCGGGCTCGTAACCGCGGAATCGGCACCGGCGAGAAGCAAGGAGGACATCGAGATGAGTCGACTCGAAGTCGGAGCGCAAGCTCCGAATTTTACGCTGCCGGCGGGGGACGGCACGACGTTCACCCTTAGCGAGCAGCGGGGCAAGAAGGTGGTTCTGTTTTTCTATCCGAAGGATCAAACGCCCACGTGCACGCAGGAAGCCTGCGATTTCCGCGACGCTTACGAGGAATTCGCCAGACGCGGCGTCGTCGTCGCCGGCATTTCGCCGGATTCGCCGAAATCGCACGTCCGCTTCGCGGAAAAGCAGAATCTGCCGTATACGCTGCTGTCCGACGAGGAGAAGAAGGTGTGCGAAGCGTATGGCGTGTGGGTGCTCAAAAAGATGTACGGACGCGAGTATATGGGCGTCGAGCGGTCGACGTTCCTGATCGGGGAAGACGGCGCGCTGCTGCGCGAATGGCGGAAGGTGCGCGTGAAAGGGCATGTCGACGCGGTGCTGGACGCCCTGACGCAATAGAAAGAACGCCCTGGGATTAGATCCCGGGGCGTTCTTCCATTTTATCGTTCGGACGACGGCTGTTCGCGCTGCGGAGCGGGTTCGGCCGATGCGCGTTTTTCCGTCGGGGCGGACACAGGCTGCAGGGGACGCGTCGGAATCGGCGCGTACGGCGCGTACGGGGAGTAAGGCTCGGACGGCGGCGTAAACGGCAGCGGCGGATGAGTTACCAACACCATAAGTATTCTTCCTTTCTGCTTATCAATAAATTACCACCAATAATCCTATTCAGCAGATCGGAAAATGTGATAACGCGAACCTATGAAATTTTTGTGTGGTTGTCCGGCCCCGTTGAACAAAATGGTAAACATTCGAATCAACACAACTGGCGATTAACGTGATAAACTATTCTACTGTATATGGTTTTGCATACGAACTAAATTTTCATAGTGAAAGCGGAGGATGCTAGTGAAAGCTTTGCTGCAAGCATGGAATCGAATCAGCCTCGTCAAGCGGATCGTCGCGGGGATGGCGGCGGGGATCGTACTCGCTTTATGGATGCCCGAAGCCGCCGGGATCGCGCTGCTCGGTTTCTTATTCGTATCCGCCTTGAAGGCGGTCGCGCCCGTGTTGGTATTGCTTCTCGTCATGGCGGCCATTTCCAACCATCGGAAAGGCCAACGAACGAATATGGGGAAAATCGTGGCGCTGTACGGCGTAAGCACGTTCCTGGCGGGCTTAACCGGGGTCGTCGCTAGTTTTCTGTTCCCGGTCACGCTGTCGCTCGTCGAGGTCGAGCAGCAGCTGACCCCTCCCGACGGAATCGCGGGAGTGCTGAAGACGCTCCTGTTCAACGTCGTGGACAACCCGGTACATGCCTTGATGAACGCGAATTATATCGGGATTTTGACATGGGCGATCGTGCTCGGCGTCGCGCTGCGGAACGCGAGCGACCATACGAAGAATACGATCGGCCACCTCTCGGACGCCGTTTCCCAAGTCGTCAAATGGGTTATCGCCCTCGCGCCGTTCGGCATTATGGGGCTCGTCTTCGAATCCATTACGGCGAACGGTCTCGCTTCCTTGCTCGAATACGGGAAACTGCTTCTCGTCTTGATCGGAAGCATGCTGTTTACGGCGCTCGTCGTCAATCCGTTGATCGTGTACGCGAACATCCGCAGAAATCCGTATCCGCTCGTGTTGAGCTGCTTGAAGGAAAGCGGGATGACCGCGTTCTTCACGCGAAGCTCGGCGGCCAACATCCCGGTCAACATGAGATTGTGCGGCAAAATGGGCCTGAATCCGGACACCTATTCGGTGTCCATTCCGCTGGGCGCTACGATCAACATGGCGGGCGCCGCGGTGACGATTTCCGTGTTGACGCTCGCGACGGTGCACACGCTCGGCATCGAGGTCGATTTCGGCACGGCGGTGCTGCTCAGCGTACTGGCCGCGGTATCCGCGGTAGGCGCTTCGGGCGTCGCCGGCGGTTCGCTGCTGTTGATTCCGCTGGCCTGCAGCTTGTTCGGCATTCCGAACGAGATCGCGATCCAAGTCGTCGGCGTAGGCTTCATTATCGGCGTGCTGCAGGACTCTTTCGAGACGGCGATCAATTCGTCTTCCGACGTCGTGTTCACGGCTACCGCGGAATATACCGCCCTGCGCAAAGAAGGCAAGGAATTGACGATGCACGGATAAACAAAGCAGGGGTCCCGAGCGGGGCCCCTGCTTCTATTGTATTCAGCTACGGCAGTACAAGCCTTTGACCCGGGTAAATCAAATGGGGGTTGGCGATCTCGTCTTTGTTCAATTCGTAAATTTCTTTCCAACGCTTCCCGTCGTTTAATGTTTTCTGAGCAATTCCGAAGAGTTTGTCTCCCTTAGCTACGGTATAAGTGCGAACCGCGTCATTTTCTTCGGAAGCGTCGCTTGCCTTTGACGATTCTTCCTGCCACTCTTTGACAGATTTTAAGGAAAAGCTGTCAACGTTCGGTTTCGCGACCACTCCATTGTTCAGGTGCTCCGTAAATAACTCGACAAGCGGTACCGTATAGTGAATGTAAGTTTCTACTTTTACGTTAGGATCTTTTTGAACGGCCTTTTCAAAAGTGACATATCCGTCTTTCCCAAGGGCTGTGAACGAATTCGTAGCTACGACATAGGTTTTATTCATGTCGATCGAGGACCATTCGCCTGTCTCCCGATCTTTGACTTCGATATTGTACGCGCTCTTCACACCCTCGGGCGCGTTTAAGTATACGTCATATCTCAAGTGCGACGAATAGGGGAACGCGCCTGTCGACTGCGTAATTCCTTGCGAATACCGAATGGCTTCATCTAAAACATTGCTTATTTCTTCGCCGGTGATTTCAAGCGTTGTAATCGTATTAGAAAACGGCAGCATCGTATACGCATCTGCCATCGTAAAATCGCCTTGGGTAAAACTTGTTCTTACGCCGCCGGCATTTTGGATGGCCACATCGGCATGAGGCAGGCTGTACAAGAACGAGTCGGCAACGATCTGCGCCGCAAAGCTGCCGTTCGCGTCTTTCGGGTCCGCGAAAGGTTTCGGAATCCGCTCGTTAGACAGCGTCTCCTGAATGGAGCCGATGACGTTCTCCATCTCGGCCTCGAGCGCTTCCCGGTAAGGCGCAATGATTTGCTCCATAGCCGGATCGGTTTGGCCCTCGACCAGAACGCCGTTATTTGCGATGGCCTTTTGAATATTGGCTAACGCTGTCGGGTTCGCTTCAACCCATTGGCCGTCTTCATTCACTCGGTACGGTCCGCCGACCGGAATGATCGGCTTCCCCGCTGCGCTGACGATTTCGCCTTGCGCATCGAATTTCAAATCGATTTTGCCCATCGCTTTGGCATATTCCCACGCCTGAACGATGTAAGTGTTTTTGCCGTCCGCGTTCTGAACGACCGTCGGATACTCGCCGGTTACCAGTAAGCCCAGAGCTGCCGCTTCTCCCGAAGAGTCGAGCAGGTTATGCGTATCTCCGCCAACGATCAGGTCGACGTCGTTCGTTTCCGCTGCCAGCAATTGGTCGAAATCGTATCCCAAGTGGCTCAGCACGATGACTTTATTGATGCCTTGCTTCTTAACTTCTTCCACCGCCGACTTCACAAATTCGATTTCATCAATAAATTCCACATCATCGCTAATGAGAGAAGATTCCTTCGTTTTTTCGATTTTGATGACACCGATGACAGCAATCTGTTCACCGTTCACTTCTTTGATCAGATACGGCTTGTCCAATTTTCCGTAGAGCGGTGATTTTTCGGTCGGCTTTATATTTCCTGCCAAAATCGGGAATTGCGCCGTCTGATACAAATCAGCGAAATGTTGGTCGCCCTCGTCAAATTCGTGATTGCCGACCATGTAAGCGTCAGGCTGTAATGCGTTGACGGCCTTGATGTCGGTTTCGCCCTTGTACAGGCTGTAATAAAGCGTTCCGTTTAATTCCCCGCTTTGCAAAAGCAAGGAGCGATCGTTTCTATGTTCGCGAATCAACGAAGAGATGTAAGACATTCCGCCTAATTGCAGGCGCACTTTTTCGCCTTCTTGCGCGGCGTCGTAGTTTACGTTCAGATCGAACGTTTGGGGATCCAGATGCGAATGATGGTCATTGATGTGCAAAATCGTCAAATCAAAAGGTTCCGAGGCGCGAGCCGCTGTCGGGGCGGTTAACGAAGCGGTCATGATTGCGGCTAAACCAAGTCCAAGCCAGTTTCTTTTCAACGTAATGTCTCCTTTGAGCTGATTTCATACAAGGAGAGCGTACACGTATAGGATTATGAGATAGTTAATTACACATAAAGGTTATGTAAATAAGCAGGCAAAAAAGAGGAGCTCGAGGCTCCTCTTCGCTGAAACTCCCAATGTTACGCATCCTTCCGAACGAACAGCGCGCAGCACTCCACATGCGCCGTGTGCGGGAACATGTCCACCGGCTCCACGGACGCGAGGCGGTAGCGGCCGTGCGCGAGCAGGACGGCGGCGTCCTTCGCCAGCGTCGACGGGTTGCACGAGACGTAGACGATCCGCTTCGGGCGGACGCGCGTCAGCGCGTCGAGCAGCTGGCGGTCGCAGCCGGAGCGGGGCGGGTCGACGACGACGACGTCCGGGCGGAAGCCGGCCTCGGCCCAGCTCGGCAGCAGCTCCTCCGCGCGGCCGGCGTGGAACGAGGCGTTCTCGATGCCGTTCGCCTTCGCGTTGCGGCGCGCGTCCTCGACCGCTTCCGGCACCGCTTCGATGCCGCGCACCTCCGCCGCGCCGCGGGCGAGCCACAGCGCGATCGTGCCGACGCCGCTGTAGGCGTCGACGACCGTTTCCGCGCCGGTCAGCGCGGCCGCCGCCTTCGCGCGGTCGTACAGCTTCGCCGTCTGGTCGGGATTGAGCTGGAAGAAGGCGCGCGGCGACAGCTCGAACGTCAGCTCGCCGAGTCGCTCCTTCATCCGCTCCGCGCCCCAGACGACGCGGGTTTTGTCGCCGAAGACGAGCGGCGTGTCGTCCGAGTTCACGTTGTGCGCGATCGAGACGACGGCCGGCAGCTCGCGGCGAATCGCGTTCACGAGGGCGCGTTCGCTCGGCAGCTCGGTTCCCGTCGTGACGAACGTGAGCTGCACTTCGCCGCCGTCACGCGCCGCGCGGGCGACGACGGTGCGCAGCGCGGAGGGGCCGCGGCGCGGCGGCTTCGCGCCGGCGCTCGGGCGAGCTGCAGGACGCTGCGGCGCGCGGACGGCGTATTCGCCGTCTTCCGGCGCGGCGTCGAGCGCCTTGCCGTACGTCCGCGCGTCGGCGATCGGCAGCTTCAGCTCGCCGACGATGCGCTTGACCGCCAGCATGACGTCGTTCACGGCGCCGTGCTGCACGGGACAGCCGGCGATATCGACGAGGCGGCGGGAGCCTGGGGCGTATAGGCCCGCCAGCACTTCGCCGCCTTCGCCGACGCCGAGCTGCAGCTGCGCCTTGTTGCGGTACGCGCGGGGCTCGTCCATGCCGGCGACGGGGGCGATCGGCAGCTTGTCCTCCTCGATGCCGGCGTAGCGGGAGAACGCTTCGCGGACGATCGCCTCCTTCTCGCGAAGCTGCGCCGCGTAGGCGAGGTGCTGCACGGAGCAGCCGCCGCAAGCGTCGTACCAGGCGCAGAACGGATCGACGCGGTCGGGCGAGCGCTTTTCCGTTTTGACGATTTCGCCGTACAAGAGCTTCGGCTCGACCTTCGTAATGCGCGCGCGGACGACTTCGCCCGGCAGCGCGCCGTCGACGAAGATCGCCTTCTTGCGGTAGTAGCCGACGCCTTCGCCGTTAATGCCGAGCCGCTTGACGGTGACGACGACCGTGTCGCCTGCGTTTAGACGGTCGGCATCGGCGGCGGTGACGCCGTCGGCCGGGCGCGGCCTAGGCGCGGGAGCGCCGAGGCGAGGGGCCGCCGCTGTGCGCGAGACCGCGGGCTTGCCGGGGCGGTCTTGCCGCGGCGGGCGGGCAGCCGCCTGCGCGTCCGCGCGCGGGGCGGCGCCGGGGCGCGCCGAAGGCGGGCCGGAGCGGCCGGGTCGAGGCGGCCTCGCGGGAGCGCCGGGGCGAGGGGCCGCCGCTGCGCCCGAGACTGCGGGCTTGCCGGGGCGGTCTTGCCGCGGCGGGCGGGAGTCCGCCGATGCGCTCGCGCGCTGCGGTCGTTCGGCGCTGCGGCCGCGCGGCGCAGGGGCGTCCTGGCGCCGGTCCGTTCGGCCGGCCGCCGGGCGAGCGCCTTGGCGAGCCGGAGGCTTGCCCGAGGATTTGCTGCGCTCCGTTGTTCCGGAAGGCGTGTCGGGGCGTTTCATGTATGTATCCAGCTCCGTTCTGTCACTTATATTCGTAGGATGGGGCGCCGGCGTTCGGCGCTTTCTTCCACTGTACCATATCGCCGGGTCCGCTACGAATGCGGCCGGGGCTATATTTCACACTGCGCACATCTTGCGATAACATCCAGCTAATATACTTCCCCTATACTCAAGGTGTTTAGAAACGCTTATTAAGCAAAGGGGATCCTACCACCATGTTGTTATACGAAGTAACGCGCTACGTCGAACAGGGACGGACAATCAAGCAGGCGCATGCGGACGAGAAAGCCGAGGAGCGAAAGCTGACGGTACCGCCCGAGGTGCGCGAGCTGATGGAGAAGCTGCTGGAGACGCAAGCGCAGCGCTGACGCTCGGGTCGCCCGCCGCCGCAAGGAATCGGGAATTTTCGGGAATAGTATACCGGAACGATCATTCGCGAAGGAGCTATTCCGATGAAAGCATGGAAACTGCTGCCGATGTTGCTGGCGGCCGGCGCCGCGCTGTCGGGCTGCGGCGGGCAAGCGGGCGACGGGGCGAACGCTAATGAAACAGGCCGCTACGGGATGAAGCTGTATGCCGCCGGGGAGCGCCACGCGTTCTCAGGCGACGATTTCCTGATCGTCGGCAACTCGGTGTTTATCGACGGCGGCGCGACCGCGGCCGTTACCGACCGCGACGTGCAGGCGAATTTCCGCGGCATGCGCGTATACCGCATCGACGACGCCGCGGGGCGCGATGCGCTGCTGCGGCTGCAGCGCGTCATGGGCGGCACGTTCCCGTCGCGCTCCGCCGACGCCGCGGGGGCGGACCTCGCGGCGCTGCTCCGCAGCGCGCGGAATTGGAACGCCGGCCAATAAACCGAACAGCCGCATCGACGACGAAGACCTTCCGCCCCCGGCGGAAGGTCTTCGCGTTCGTGCCGCTAGCCGAGCTGGCTCGGCCACAGCACGAGGCCGTCCCGGTCGCGCTCCGCGCCGCGCTCGAGCAACGGCAGCGCGGCGTCGGCCGCCCGGCGGCCGTTCCACGTTTCGACGCGGATCCGTTTTAAGCCGCCGCGGCGGAGCAGCTGCTTCAGGACGGGGAGCAGCGCCGCGCCGTCCGCGTCGCCCTCCCCGATGCGAACGATATGCTTGCCGTTCGACTCGAGCCAGTACGTCCATGCTCCGTCGACGAACACGAGGTAGTTGCCGCTTTTGCGAGCGAAGCTCGCCCCGGGGGCGTCCGGCCACGGGACGGCGACGCCGTACGGCACGGCAGGGTCGACGGCGCTGACGAGGACGGCGCCGGCGGGCGGCTCCGCCTCGCGCTCCCACCCGCGCAGCGCGGCGATCGTATCCGGCTCCATGAACTGGAGCGCGGGCACGCCTTCGACGAACAAGCCGCGCGCGGCGACGCCCCATTCCTCGAGCTGCTTGAATAGCGGCAGGGCGGCGTCCCAACCGAACGGCGCGTACGCGTTCGCGATCGCGCCCGTCACGCCGCCGAACGCGCGGAGCAGCTGCTTCGCCCAGGCGAGGGCGCGCGTTTGGTCGAGCGGGGCCGACCGCTCCGGCGGCTCGACCGCGTACCAGCGGCCGTGGCCGGAGCCGAGCTTCGGGTGCAGCTTCCCGCGCGCGAGCAGGAAGTTGCGGACGGGCGCGAATTGGTCGTTCGCGGCGAGGCCGCGCCAAGCGAGCTCCATGAGGCGCGGCAGCAGCGCCGACGGCGGCTCGCCCAAGTCCGCGGACAGCCGCGTCAGGAACGACGCGCCGCCGCGGCGCAGCCGTTCGAGCAGGGCGGCGTGCGCGTCGTCGAGGGCGGCGGCTTCGCCGGAAGCGAACGCGAGCGCCCCTTCGCGCAGCGCCTCGCCTTCGTCCGCGAGGAAGAAGGCGATCCGCCCTTCGCGCTCGCCGCTCGCGCGGCGGCCGAGCCACGACAGCTCGCCGGAGGCGCACAGCAGGTCGAGATCCTCGGGGCGGAAGCCGGGCAGGCGCGCCGGCAGCACCGCCGTCTCCCACAGCGCCGCCGGCAGGAACAGCCCCTGCAGCGGGGCGAGCGCGGCGCGGAGCGCCTCCGGACCGCGTTCCGGCGACGGGCGGTCGAGCCCGTGGCGCGCGAGCAGCAGCCGCTGCCACCGCGCCGCGGGGACGGGCGCCGCCGCAGAACGGACCGCGCCGAGCGACAGCCGGACGAGCCTCGCGGCGACGTTCCGGCTCGTCCAATACCGCGAGTCGGGCCCTTCGAACGGCGCCGGCTCGATGCGGCCTTCGGCGGCCCACGCCTCGATGCGCGCGGCCGCATCCTCCGGCGGCAGCCCGAACCGTTCGGACAGCTCGTTCGCGTCGAAGGCGATGACGCCGTCGATGTAGCGGAGCAGCACGAACGCCGCGGCGGCCGGGTCGCCGGGGAAGCGCGCGTACGTCTCCAGCTCGTCCCGCGCGATGTAGCGCTCTTCGCCGGCGAGGACCGTCTTGGCGGCCCGGCGTTCCGCGACGAGTGCTTCCGCCCAGCGGACGGCGTCCGGGCCGGCGATCTTCGCGAGCTGCTCCGCCGCGAGGTCGCCGCGCCGCTTCAGCAAGGGGAGCAGGTCGTCCGGCCCCTCGACGTCCCGCCCGCCGCGCGACAGCCGCGCCGCTTCCTGCTCCAGCAGCTCGGGCTCGATGGAGAGCTTGAGCCGCTCCTCGCCGAACTGCGCGGCCGCGAGATCGCGGCTCGTCTCGCGGAGATGGCGGCGCAGCTCCTCGCTCGGCGCGTCGCCCTCGTACAGCATCTGCGCGGCGTAATCGAGCGCGAATTGTGCGGCGAGCGGCGACGGAGCGTCGCCTTCGTGCGAGACGACTTCGATCTCGCCGTCCGCGAGGCGCCGCAGCGCCGTCAGCAGGCCGCCCGCGTCCATCGCTTCCGTCAAACATTCCGTCAGCGCCGCGCCGAACGGCGGAAATTCCGCGGCGAACGGCAGGGCGGCCTTCAAGAGCTCTTCGGCGCGGATGCGCTTTTGCCACGACGGCACGCGGGAGAAGCCGCGATGCAGCAGCAGCGACGTCTCCGCGATGCGCCGGAAGGCGACCGCGAACGCCGCGGATTGCGGCGCGGCGGCCCGCAGCGCCCGCTCCGCCGTCTCCGGCGCGAGGCTCCACAGCAGCGGCAGCGCGCTAGGCTGCCAAGAGCGGAAGACGAGCTCGACGCCGTTGTCCTTCGCGTTCGCGTACGGCGGGTGAGGCAGCGAGTCCTCCCAAACGTGCTGCAGCGCCGTAAGCCACGCCCGGTTGACGCGCCGGCCCCAATAATTGTGGACGATGATATGCGTCTGTCCGGTGACGTCCTCGTATTGCTCCACCACGATGCAGCGATCCGTCGGCATGCGGGAGACGGCGTCCTGCCGGCGGATCAGATCGACGAGCTCCCGAGCGGCGCGCGCGTCGAAGCCGCACTCTTCGGCGAGGTAGTCGCAGACCGCCTCGACCGAGCCGCGGGCGATCCGCTCGCGCAGCTCCCGCACGAACGCCCCGATCCGCTCGCCGAGCGCGAAGCTGCGGCCCCCGGCGTCCCCCCGCCAGAACGGGACTTCGCTGAACCGATTCGCGGTTTCGGTCACGACGACGCGGTCGTGCCGGATCTCGCGAATCATCCACGAATGGGCGCCGAGCCGGAATACGTCCCCGACGCTCGATTCGTGCACGAATTCTTCCTCCAGATCGCCGAGCTGCAGCTTCGATTCGCCGTGCACGACCGGGTAATTGGCGCTCGAGGGAATGGTGCCGGCGCCGGAGAGTGCCGCCATCCGCGCCGCGCTGCGCCCCGTCAGTTCGCCCGTCGCGCGATCCCAATCGAGCAGCGGGCGCGCGAACGGGTAGTACCCCGACAGCATGCGGAGCACGCCTTCGAAGTCGTCCTCGCGCAAATCCCGGTACGGCGCGGCGCGCCGAACGAGCGCGAGCAGCGAAGCCGCGGCGACGCCCGCGCCGCCGGCGGCGACGGCGCCCGCGACGTGCTGGGCAAGCACGTCGAGCGGCGCGCGCGTCATCGCGATCGGCTCGATGTCGCGCGCGCGGATCGCGCGGGCGATCGCCGCCGCTTCGGGCAAGGCGGCGCGGCGGCGGACGACGATGCGCCCGACGCTCGTATCGCCGACGCCGTGCCCGGCGCGGCCGATCCGCTGGATGCCCGCGGCGGCTGTCGGGGGCGGGTCGATCTGCAGCACGACGTCGATATGGCCGACGTCGATGCCGAGCTCGAGCGACGACGTCGCCACGAGGCAGCGCAGCCCGCCGGCCTTCAGCAGCCGTTCGGATTCGAGGCGCTGCTCCCGCGAGACGCTGCCGTGATGCGCCCGGGCGAAGCCGTCGCCGAACCGTTCGTTCAGCCGCAAGACGAGCCGCTCGGACAGCCGCCGGTTGTTCACGAACACGAGCGCCGTCCGCGCCCCGTCCATCAGCTGCATCATCCGGTCCGTCAACGTCTGCCAGACCGCGTCTTTGTCGCTCGCGCCGGCTTTCGGTTCGTCCGGAACGGTCACCTGCACGTCGTACTGCTTGTCCATCGCGCTTTCGATCACGCTCGCGGGCCGCGGAGCGCCTTCGGCGTCGTACCCGGCGAGAAACCTCGCGGCCGTCTCGAGCGGCTTCTGCGTGGCGGAGACGCCGACGCGCTGCGGCTCGCGGCCCGCGTGCGCGTCCGTCCACGCCGCGAGCCGCTCCAGCGACAAGGCGAGATGCGCGCCGCGCTTGCTCGGCACGAGATCGTGAATTTCGTCCGCGATCACGGTCTCGACGGTGCGCAGCATGTCCCGGCTCCGCTCCGACAGCAGGAGCAGGAACAGCGACTCCGGCGTCGTCACGAGCACGTCGGGCGGCCGGCGCAGCATCGAGGCGCGCGTGCTTTGCGGCGTGTCGCCGGTGCGCACCGCCGCTTCCACGCCGCGCCAGCCGGCGATGCCTTCGGCTTCGGCCAAGGCGTCCAGCTCGGACGCGAAGCCGACGACATGGTGATGAATGTCGTTGTTGAGCGCCTTCAGCGGCGTGACGTACAGCAGGCGGACGCCGGGAGCGTACGGCGCTCCGGCGTTCTTGGCGCGGACAATCGCGTCGAGGCCCGGCAGCAGCGCCGCCAGCGTCTTGCCGGAGCCGGTCGGCGCGGCGATCAAGGCATGACCGCCGTCCTTCAAGGCGTCCCAGGCGCGAACCTGCACGTCCGTCGGCTCGCCGAACGCGCGGCGAAACCAAGCGGACAGGACGGGATGGAACCGCTCCAAAGCGGGATGCTGCATCACGGACTCGGCCTCCTTCGGGGGAACGAACGAATGGGCGCAAACGAAACAAATGTTTGCGTCGTTATCCGAATTTTACCATACATTCTGGAAAACTCACGCAGGAACCGGCCGGGCGCGAACGATTTTCCATTGACGGTGAGAATCGTTATCAGTAGAATGGGCACATATGAAAAAACGAATCCTTACCTCGATCCAAGCTGCGGCGATCGCCGCATGCCTATGGCTGCTGTGGCGCCACTTCGACGGCGCGGCGCTGCTCGACGGCTGGCGCGCGCTCGCGGCGCGGCCCGCCGCGCTGCTCGGCATGACCGCCGCGTACGGCGCGGCGTTCTGGCTGCGCGCGATCGCTTGGCGGCTGTATTTGCCGCCCGCGCATCGGCCGCGCACGTCGCTGCTGTACCACGGGCTGATTTACAGCCTCCTAATAAATCATATCCTGCCGGTGAAAGCGGGCGACGTCGCCCGCGTCGGCATCCTGTGGCGCCGGGGCGGCGTGCCCGCCGCGTTGGCGCTGCAGAGCGTC